>JAZGEB010000212.1:0-7484 GCA_036478515.1 Parvularculaceae bacterium
GCTCGGGACAGCGCATCTGATCGCCCAAAAGGTCCAACATGGCGCATTTGATGTGCTTTGTGTTCATGGCATAGCCGGGGCGATTGGGACCATTTTGGTTGCGGGGTTTTGCGATCCAACCGTTCTGGTCGCATCGAGCCGGATGATGCAATTTTCGGTTCAGACTTTTGGCACGATCTTGATTGGTGGAGTTAGTTTTGGGTCTGTCTATGGGGCTTTGCTTCTGCTCAAAAAGCGCGGCGCGCAAAGGGATGTCAGGCCCGTGCCTGTCGCTCTATCGACGCCGCGGCCGGCGCGACAAACCCGCCTTAGCCAACCGATTGCGACGCCCAGTTTAGCGCCAATATTACAGACACAAATGGCGCAAATGACCCAAATTATGGCGCAACACCGAAACATTTCTGCTCAATTGCAGCGCTCTTCTGAAAGCCTCGTCGCCATGCTCGAAGAGCTGCGCAAATATGCCAAGACCCGGGTCGAGACCATCACACTGGCCCAAGCGCCGTTTAATTTGCCTGACCTGATCGCGCAAGTGGTCCACCAAAGCAAACAACAGGCGCGCACCAACGTCACGCTCAAAACACTCTACCACCCCTCCCTCAGCCAAGAATTTATCGCTGATAGCGGGCGGATCCGACAGATATTAAATCACTTACTCGCCAATGCGATCCAGTACACGGCCTCTGGCTCGATCATCCTCAAAGTTGATGGCAAGCAGACAGAAGATGATATCGATTTGGTCATCGGGATCGCAGATACCGGGATCGGCATTGCGCCAGATCAGCTAAAAGATTTGTTTGAGACGGCAGATCATCTGAGCTTATCGATTTGCAAGAGTTTGGTGAACTCGCTTGGCGGCGAAATTGGTGTCGTGTCTAAACTCGGGCAGGGGTCAACATTTTGGGTTCGGATGCCGTTGCGTCTGGCGCCGAGCGTTGCTCTTACCAACATTTCCAAGACGGCGGCGTAATCATGCCCGATAAAACCACCCATGACCCAGATCGCGTCGCCATTATCGGCGCTGGACCAGCGGGATTAATGGCCGCTGAGGCGCTCACGCAGCGGGGTATTGGCGTTGATATATATGAGGCGATGCCAAGTGCCGGGCGAAAATTATTAATGGCGGGCAAGAGTGGTTTAAACATAACGCACACAGAAGATGAGCAAGTATTCTTAGCGCGCTATGGCGATGATGCGCGGATCGCTGATCTCGTCCGGTTGTTTGGCCCAATGCAGATTATCAGCTGGATGCAAGGGCTTGGTATTCCCGCCCATATCGGGTCGACTGGCCGGGTCTTTCCCCAAATGATGAAAGCGTCACCGCTATTGCGCAAGTGGTTGGCCCGGTTGCAAGAGGCCGGTGCTGTGATCCATCCGCGCCATTATTGGCTCGGTTGGGACGATGATGGCGGGTTGAAGTTTGACGCCCCAAAAGGAGCCTTGCGGGTGATGCCGCGCGCAACGGTGTTGGCGCTTGGTGGCGGCAGCTGGCGGCGGCTTGGGTCTGATGGCGCGTGGGCTGATTTGTTGCGGGCGAAAAATATACCGGTCATCCCATTCGCGCCTTCCAATGGTGGTTTTACAATTGACTGGTCAGATCGGATGCGGGCCGAGTTTGCCGGGGCACCGGTTAAATCTGTTCGGCTCAGTGCCGGCGCGGCGGCGTCCCGAGCTGAATTTGTCATTACCCAAACCGGGGTTGAAAGCGGCGGTATTTATATGCTCTCCGCGTCTCTTCGCGAGGCGCTGGAGGCCACGGGGCAAGCAACTCTGCTGGTGGATCTGTTGCCTGATATGTCCGGCCCAAAACTAATGGAAAGATTGCGACGGCCTCGGGGCAAACAATCGCTGACCAATCATTTGCGTAAAACCATCCGCCTCACCGGGGTCAAGCTCGCCTTGCTCTATGAGATTGCCGATCGCGACATATTGTCCAACGCCGAGAGCTTAGCCAAATTGATCAAGGCGCTGCCCTTGAAAGTCACCGGCACTGCGCCGCTTGACCAAGCCATTTCAACTGCAGGCGGTGTGCCTTGGTCTGCGTTGACGCCGCAATTGATGTTGATCCAGCGGCCAGGCGTTTTTTGTGCCGGTGAAATGATCGACTGGGATGCCCCCACTGGCGGCTATCTCCTTACCGCCTGTTTTGCCACGGGCCGGGCAGCGGGCCGGGGGGCGGCGGATTTTGTCGCAGGCAAGGCGTAGATAACGTTCCTTGGAGGGCGCATTTATGCCCGGCGAGCGAGGGTAAAAAAGAGGGGTTTTTCGAGGTGCCGATCTCGACTTTGACACCGAGATCGGCGATGGAATTACCGGTCACGCGCTTGGGGCCTTCGTAACCAATTATTCCACTCCCTAAGCTGCACCGACACCCCCCGGAACACAAGAGGTTTCAGCTGAAATCAACATGACAGTCGCTGCAATTCGATCAGTTTTACACGCCTCAACACCCAATAGTTGCAGTTGTTGGGCAGTAAATAGATTAACTTTCGCGACGAGCGTGGCCACTGCCATTCGTTATAATTTCTTGGCAGTGTCCGGTTTTGTTGCCATCTCGGCAAATTGGATCAGTTCTTCGCCTTCAATAATGTCATCGCCATCAACATCTGCTTTGTCAAAATCTGTGACGACGTCAGCAATGATTATTTGTTCTGAAACAGGCTGCCCATCGGGACTTATTTCGGCAAATTTTTCAGTTGCATCAGCACTGACGGTCACGTTAGCGTTGTCATTAAGTTCCTCTCCAGTTTGCTTTGTCTGCGGAGCAACATCAAGAGTGTCTGCTTCATCTGTCATATCCAAGGTCTCTGGTGCAGAGCCAATTTGGGGCTCTATGTCAGCGATAGCAATTTCGAGTGTCTCGCTCATGTCGACTGTCATGGCGACAAACTCATCTTGGGACAGGGCGCCATCGCCATTTCTGTCTGCGATGGCGAATTTGGCTTTCGACAAGGAGATGGTTTCTTGTTTGGACAAAGCCGCCGTTTCAACTGGTTGCTCGGTCGAATAGGATTCTAACGTGTCAGCTGTGACCGCTGCAACATCATTGATCCCACCTTCTAAACTATCGGCTTGGGGGTCGGGTAGAATGTCATCTTGCGGTGTTGCTTCAGCCACAGAAGTATCGTTGAGGGCGCGATCTTGGGATTTTTGAGCCTCGACAATTTCCTGCGCAATCACATCTTGCTCCTTGGATGATTTTTGATCACCACCCTTGGCACAAGCAGCTGTGCTCAGAGCCATGATTGAGGCAACTGATAAAAGGATAACTTTGTTGGGGGTATACATGAATAGCACTCCTATGATGGGTCAGCACCGGATAAGGAAAGTGGTGTACTGACGAATAAGAGCGGCGTGAGCTGTAATTGTGCCGGAGGCTGGTGCAGAAGATGGCGCTATTGTGGTCAATCATGATGGTTTTGCGGCGCGGTTGTGTTGCCTTAATTCCCAATCCAAAATGACTTGCCGGATTGTTTAGGCCAACACATTAGTCCAAAAATAAGGCGTAAACGGACTGAATAAGAGCCTTATCAGTTACTGATATTATCGCTGCTGGCGGACGATAACGCCCACCAGCGGTAAGCTGATGGGCGCAACAAGTGTTATTAAGATCGTTCGTTTAGGCGTTTAGCCCGTTTCCGCGCTGCAAAACCGGCAAGGCCAGTGATCATGAACCACGCAGCACCGGGCAAAGGCACATCAGGTGTACCGACCGTGGCGACATCAATTTGAAGCGTATATTCGCCAAAGTAATCACCAGTGCCGCCATCACGGTAAGAACCGTCAGGGTTTAACCGGCCGAACGCACTTATCTGGAAATAGAGCAAAGTGGGGTCATTATCGAAAATGGACAACGGGATAGAAAATGTACCAAAATTAATTCCGCCATCAATGTGAAGGGGGATCCCTTCAAAGATAGCAACACCACCTACACGCCATTCCCCCAATCCCGGCATATTAACCAAGTTATCTCCCAGTGATATAGATCTAAAGATTAGCGTAAGGCCCGTGATTTCGAGTCCCGGGGCAAGATCGAACCGAACGACATCAATGTGGTCAGAGGTCGGGCCAAAACAATCAGGCGTTGTATCACCTGCAGTGGTTGGCGCTATACAGCTACCCCGCAATGTTCCGGTAATAGTGTTGGCGCCAATATCAAGGTCACCGATCAAGGTCGGGTTGAAAAAATCAGACGATAGATCTGACCCTTCCGTGATAGATGCGGCGTGTACGGATGAAAAAATCCCAAGGCTTCCCAAAATTGCAATAATCGTAAAAAGTGTATTTCTCATGATATCTCCCCATACATGTTACTCATACAAGAAGATTCTATCTGATCGTGCTTGCGATGTAAATCCACGCCAAAACCGGGTATCAACCCCAGTCGAGCACCACTTTTCCGGATTGCCCCGAGCGCATGATATCGAAGCCTTGTTGGTAATCTTCGATTGGCAATCGATGTGTAATCATCGGCGCAAGATCAAGTCCGGATTCGATCAGCGCGCCCATCTGGTACCAAGTTTCAAACATTTTGCGGCCATAAATGCCATGAATTTCGAGGCCTTTGAAAATCACTTCATTCCAGTCAATGCCAGCACCTTCGGGTTGAATGCCCAGCATAGCGATTTTGCCGCCATGGTTCATGGTGCTCAGCATCCCGGCAAAGGCGCTTGGTTGGCCTGACATTTCTAAGCCCACGTCAAAGCCTTCGGTCATGCCGAGCTTATCCATGACTTGCTTTAAATCTTCCGACCGCGCATCCATGGCATATGTTGCGCCCATGGTTTTAGCCAGATCAAGCCGGTAGGGATTAACATCCGTCACCACAATATGACGGGCACCGGCATGTTTGGCGACCGCTGCCGCCATCGCCCCAATCGGCCCTGCGCCGGTGATGACGACATCCTCGCCCACAAGGTTGAAGGTTAAGGCGGTGTGACAGGCATTCCCGAACGGATCGAGGATCGCGCCGAGCTCATCTGTAATTGCATCAGGCAATTTGTAGATGTTGAAGGCTGGCACACTCAGAAATTCGGCAAATGCACCGGGCCGGTTAACCCCGACGCCACTCGTGTTGCGACAAAGATGGCGTTTACCCGCCCGGCAATTTCGACAATGGCCGCAGGTGATATGGCCTTCAGCTGAAACTCGGTCGCCAATCGCAAGGCCAGAGACTTCTGATCCGAGTTGTTCGATCACGCCCATAAATTCATGGCCGACAGTCATCGGCACAGGGATGGTTTTTTGTGCCCACTCGTCCCAATTATAGATATGCACATCTGTACCGCAAATCGCGGTTTGCTTGATCCTGACCAAGACATCATTGTGGCCGACGACAGGTTTGGCAACATCTGCCATCCAGATGCCTTGTTCGGGTTTTGCCTTAATCAAAGATCGCATTCACGGGTCCTCTAAAGTTTAAGAGGCTTTTTTACGCTTTGCCAAAAAGCCACCTAGGCCGGTTATGAAGAAAAGCGCAGCCCCAGGCAATGGCACCTCTGAGGGCGTGGCCGTGGTGAATAGCAGGCTTTGGGCAAAGTCTGGGTTGCCAGTGCCGCCACTGATAAAGGCCCCTCTGACAGAACCGCTGACCACCAAAGAAGGCAGAGCCAAAAAGGCTAATAAGTCACTGGTTGAGGAAAACGTCGATAGCGGTACATCCACGCCATCAACGCTAAAGGTCAACTCATATTGAGCAGCACTCAAGGTGTAGGGCCCCTCTATGGATGGCGAGGCCGTAAAGCCGCCAAGAAAGCCACTCCAGCTAATCATGCCGTCCGTTGGATCGACTTCCGCATTATTGGTGCAACAGCGCTGTGACAACGCGGTTGCGCTTGTCCCTGGCGCGCCAAAAACATAGCGGCCATCAATAACATCTTGCGGATTGGTGGTGATGTCGAAACTGTCATCGACGAAAATGGATATCACGACCGGTGTGCCATCAGCGAAAACGGCTTCAAAGCCTTGGCCGTTCAAGTCACCGGTGATGTCAGTCATTACCCCGGTAAAATTCAGTTCAATAATCGCTGCCTGCGCGGATGTGAACGAGGCCATCAAGACAGCCAATAATATGGGAATAAGTTTCATTTTCTCTCTCCTTAAAATGATACCAACAATTACAGCAAATCAGGCTCCTGCCTGTCAAGGTAGCAGGTTTGAGGGCATCAATAGTAAGGCCATTTCAAGGACCAAATATCTCCCTTAGATGAGGCGCAGTTCTTTGCCTGCTTTGGTAAATGCTTCAATGGCTTGTGCAACCTGATCTTCTGTATGCCCGGCAGACATTTGCGTGCGGATGCGAGCTTTATCTTTGGGCACGACAGGAAAGAAAAACCCGGTGACATAGATGCCAAGCTCAAACAATCTATTGGCGAGGGCTTGCGATTTTTTCGCGTCATACAGCATCACCGGAATGATCGGATGTTCGCCGGGCACAAGGTCAAACCCTGCGGCGCTCATACCTTCGCGAAACTGTTTTGCATTTTGAAACAATTGCTTGCGCAATTCATCGCCCTGTTCAACCAGATCAATCGCTTTCAAACTGGCGCCGACAAGGGCAGGGGTCAGAGCGTTTGAAAACAGATAGGGCCGGGCCCGTTGGCGCAACAGGTCGACAACATTTTGCCGGGCACAGATGAAACCGCCCATCGCCCCGCCAAGGGCTTTGCCCAGCGTGCCGGTGATAATATCAACCCGGTCCATAACCCGGTGATGTTCCGGCGTGCCGCGCCCGCCCGGGCCCATAAAGCCAGTAGCATGACAATCATCGACCATCACCAACGCATCATATTTTTTGGCCAAGACACAGAGCTGATCGAGGCTGGCAATTATACCATCCATCGAAAACACGCCGTCCGTGACCACCAGCTTGGTCCGGGCACCATTGGCATCAGCAGCTTGCAGCTGGGTTTCAAGGTCGCTCATGTCATTATTAGCAAAGCGATAGCGCTTGGCTTTGCACAGCCGAACGCCGTCAATGATCGAGGCATGATTGAGGGCGTCGGAGATAATCGCATCTTCGCCCCCGAGCAATGGTTCGAATACGCCGCCATTGGCATCAAAGCAGGCTGCAAATAAAATGCTGTCATCATAGCCAAGCCATGAGGCGATGCGCTGTTCAAGTTTGCGGTGAATATCTTGTGTGCCGCAAATAAAGCGCACCGACGCCATGCCATACCCATATTGCTGCGCGGTCTCATTGGCCGCTGTGATTAGTTCGGGGTGGTCGGCGAGGCCGAGATAATTATTCGCGCAGAAGTTTAACACGCGGCTTACCCCCGTGTCGGTCGCGACACTGATTTGCCCCGCTTGAGGCGACGTGATCAGCCGTTCGACTTTGGTCAAACCATTAGCGTCGATTTGACCGAGAGTTTCGCTGATGCGGGCATAAAAAGCTGTGGACATATTGTCGCTCCATCTGGGACTTAGGGGGGGCTGGTTTTGGTTCTATGCTCCATAGATTGTTTGAAAAGCGCTGGCTATAT
>JAZGEB010000213.1:0-9988 GCA_036478515.1 Parvularculaceae bacterium
TGAAACTCGACTGGGTCAACCAAGCCTATGTTGAGATGGTCGAAGCTGTGAGTTTTGAAGAAGTGATCGAAAACCAGATCGAAATTGATCCGGCATTCCGCAACCTAGCCCAGCAAGCCCAAGATGAATTTGCCCGTTCCGGACGCCGGATTGTCGATGATATTGTGGTTGTCAATATTCGCGGCATCCGCCGCGTCTTGCGCATTTTAGAAACCCCGCTGCACCATGCCGGCGATGCTTCTCTTGGGGGCATGGCGATTGACATTACCAAGCAAGACAAACTGCAAGAAGATTTGAAGCGGCACCAAGCGGTCCATCGGTCGACCCTCGATAAAATGCCCTCCGCGGTCGCTGTCTTTAACACCGCCCAGCAACTCGATTATTATAATCAATCATTTCTTGATTTGTGGGCGCTCGACGATAGTGAATTACGCACAAGACCTTCCCATGGCGAAATTCTCGATCGACTGCGCCAATCCGGGCAACTTCCAGAACACGGTGACTTCTCCAGCTGGAAGGGTGAGCACCTTTCTCCCTACACAGAACATGAAGCCGGCGTTAGCGCGTCACTCGATGGCTCCATTCCCGATGAGATTTGGAACCTACCAAATGCGGCTACTTTGCGCGTTGCCCGCCAGCGCCACCCGCTGGGCGGCATGCTGGTGGTGTTTGAGGACATTACTGAAAACCTGAAACTGGAAACTCAGTACAACACCCAAATTTCAGTCCAGCGCGCATCGCTCAACAATCTTGCCGAAGGCGTCGCCGTGTTTTCTGCTGACGGCAAATTACGACTGTTCAATAGCGCCTTTGCCAAGCTATGGCGATTTGAGCCTGCGGATCTGTCGAGCCTGCCTGGGTTTGACACCATCACCGCCCACTTCTCACGACTGGCAGATGGGACCAATGATGCGTGGAAGAAGCTAAAGCGACGCATCACCTCGTTCACGCCTGAAGATCGCGATGCTCAAGCGCCTTGTGAAATTATCTTGCGCGATGGTCGGACATTCTCTTATGCCACCGCCCCCTTGCCTGATGGCGATACGCTGGTGACGTTCCTGGATGTCACTGACAGCCGCGAGCGCGAAAAAGAATTGGAAGAGCGCAATCAATGGCTTGAAGCAGCGGACAAGGTAAAAACCAAATTCGTCAACCATATTTCCTACCACCTGCGTAATCCGTTGAACACGATCATCGGATTTTCAGAAATGCTCGAAACGGAAATGTTCGGTACCCTGAATGAACGCCAGAAAGATTATGCCGCAAGCATCCTAACCGCTTCAAACAATCTTCTCGACTTAATCAATGATATTATTGACCTGGCTGCTATTGATGCTGGCAAATTGGATTTAAACCTCGCTGAGGTTAATATTCACGATACGCTTCAAAATGCGGCGACCTATGCTGGCCTCAAGGCAGAGGATAGTCGGGTCGAGCTTATCGTTGAGTGTGACGAAGATATTGGTCTCATTGTCGCTGATGAAAAACGCGTCAAACAAGTGCTGTTCAACCTGCTGGCCAATGCTTTCTCATTCACCGATGAAGGTGGCAAAGTCACCCTTGGTGCCGACCGCGATGGTGATACGGTGCGCATCTGGGTCAAGGATACGGGGCGTGGTATTTCACCAGAAGATCAGGCTAAAACATTTGATCGCTTCGAAAGTCGCGGGGTCGGCGCTGGCGCCGGGCTCGGTCTGTCTTTGGTCAAAAGCTTTATCGAACTCCATGGTGGCTGGGTCCGCTTGTCCTCAAAAGAAGGCCAAGGCACCACAATTGGCTGCCACTTGCCCTCAGCTGGCCCGGCGGCGCTGGACACGCCAATGGGCGATGAGCTTGAAGATGCGGTGGCCGGCGCGTTAGCTGATGATACCGTCCATGCAGCAGAATAGAAGATCGGCTTTTCCAGCTTCGTCGCATGGGCAAAAATTAAACCAATTCCCTCTTCGCAATCCCGCCTATCTGTCTTAGCTTATATTGCATGTTCTCATTGCCGCTCCTCTTGTCATTCTTTCTTGGCGATCCAATGACTCTCCTGATAACCGCTGATCCGGATTATCAAGCATGCTTGGCAAAAATTGACCAGCAGCCGGAACAAGCGCGCGAACAAGCGCTTGCTTGGGTCGATACAGGTGGCGGTGCCCCGGCGCGCCATTGTGCGGCGATGGCAGATTTGGCGTTGAAAAATTATCGCCTTGGTGCCGGGCGGCTCCTCGAATTAGCCGATGATGAGGCCGCCAAAACCCCGCTCATCGCAGCAACACTTTATGGTCAAGCCGCCGAAGCGTTGCTCGAATTGCCAGATGAAGCCACGGCGCTGGAGGCGGTCAAAATCGGCTTGGCCCTCGCCCCGGAAGCTGCAGATCTTCACGCCACCGCTGGCCGCGTCCATTTATCGGCCCAGCGTTGGCTGGCGGCTGAAACCGCCCTGACAAAAGCGGCGACATTTCAGTCTTTGGATGGCCACGGCTTCGCCAGCCGGGCTCGGGCGCGGCTCGAACAGAACAAACTCGAAGCAGCGACGCAGGACACCCTGGAAGCCTTGAAACTTGATCCGCAATTTATACCGGCCCTGATCATTCGAGGCGAGTTGATCCAACGCGGTCTGATGATTGATATGCCACAACCAGCGCCACCACCTAGTTCGCCCCCAGAAGTCAATCAAAGAAGCGGGCTTAGACAGTAGTATTAACGCTTTGTTAACCCGGCAGCGCTGACAATTACTAAATGAGCGGCGTATCAGCATCCCCCCAAAATTTACATGTGCATGAATTGCAACAAGCCGCTCGGCATGTCTCAGAGCGGATTGAACCTAAATCGACCGCCACCCAATCGCTCTCACGATTGGCGTTATTATCGCTGATCGAAAAACTATCCTGGCAAGCCCGCATCGGACTGACGGCGATCGCTGCCGCGCTGATCATCATGGCGGGATGCGGCGTGTTGCTCATCGATACAGCCCCCGCAGGGTTTGGCTTGCGCCTCCTGCTTTGGGCAATTTTGGTGATCATGACGGGCAGCGTCTGCGCCGGTCATCTATGGCGCTTTCGCCGCGGTAGCGCCTTTGCCGCCAAACCATTTTCATGGCGCGCCGGTTACACAGCGCGTCTTAGCGTTTTTAGCGCTTCTATTGGCGCCGGTGGGTTGCTGCTGACACCAACCGGGCTATCCCCCACGCTCAGCGTCTTCATTCTCACCGCCCTTGGCATAACCGGCCTTGTCGGCGCTGGTCTACATGCGGCGCATCGAGCGGCGGCCTTGGCCCTGGCACTGCCGATATTAATCAGTGTATTTATCGCTGCGGCGTTTCGATTTGACCTTATGGCTGGCGGCAATCTAACTGGTCTCCTCTCCGCTCTTGCTGGATCGGTGATCGTGCTGATTGTGATCGGCTGGCGCTCGACAAAGTCAGCCACCATCGCCGCATTGCGATGGCCGCGGCGCATCACGCCCATGCTATCGGCTGCAGAAAAAGCCAGACGCCGAGCCTATAATCCGTACAAGATGCAAAAAGTGCTCAAGGAACATCTCGATACAAAAGCAAAAATGGCTAATAGTCAGTAATTCCTAAAAGCGCCAATCTTTACAAACCAATTGAGCGGTAATTCTCAGCAATGGTCTTGATCGCCGCATAATAGGCGGCTGTACGAAAATCACCGAGTTCTGGTTTTTCTTCGAGCGCTGCGCGGATCGACTGATAGGCGGCGCGCATGGTATCATCCAAACCAGAGCGAACCAGATCGAGCTCGTTCGAGCCTTGGGTATAAATCCCTTTAAACTGGTTCGAGAAGGTCAAGCCGCCAGAGGTTTCTAACTCGGAGATTAACATCGAATTTCGCGCCTCTTCTTGGCGGCGTTGCATCCGGCCAAAGCGGATGTGATTGAGATTTTTCACCCATTCGAAATAGGAAACCGTCACCCCGCCAGCATTGGCATACAGATCAGGAATGATGAACACGCCCTTTTTCTTCAGGATCGTATCCGCATTCGCAGTGACCGGACCATTTGCTGCTTCAATGATCAATTTGGCGTTAATCCGGTTCGCATTTTCCGTATTGATCGAGCCTTCAATCGCCGCAGGGATGAGAATATCGCATTCATCTTCCAGACCAGCCTGGCCGTTCTGATCATAGTCGCCGCCAGCAAAGCCTTTAATTGACCCGGTTTCGTCAATATGCGCGCACAAGGCGGCAATATCCAAGCCTTTTGCGTTGCGGATCGCGCCATCCCACTCAACAACCGTGGTGATGATCGCACCATCTTGTTGCGACAAAAACAACGCCGCATGATAGCCAACATTACCAAGCCCCTGAACGACGATTTTCTTACCGTCCAGTGTCCCTTTCAGGCCGGCCTTTTTGATATCGCCGGGATGGCGGAAAAATTCCTGCAACGCATATTGAACCCCGCGACCGGTGGCTTCGACCCGGCCAGCAATGCCGCCCATAATCAGCGGCTTGCCAGTGACACAAGCGCGGCTATCAATGTCAGTCCGATGCAATCGGTGATATTCATCTGCCATCCACGCCATTTCGCGCTCGCCAGTCCCCATATCCGGGGCCGGGACATTTTGCGATGGGTGGATCAAATCACGTTTCGACAACTCATAAGTAAACCGCCGGGTAATCCGTTCCAGCTCATGCTCTTCCCATTCCGCTGGATTGATACACAAGCCCCCCTTGGAGCCGCCAAACGGCGCTTCAACCAACGAGCATTTATAAGTCATCAGCGCAGCCAAGGCCTCTACCTCGTCCTGATTGACCGACATCGCATAGCGGATACCGCCTTTGACCGGCTCGGTATGTTCTGAATGCACGGCGCGGTAGCCGACAAAGGTATGAACCTCGCCGCGCAGCTTCACGCCAAATCGGACCGTATAAGTAGAGTTGCAAACCCGAATTTTTTCTTTGAGGCCGGGCGATATATTTAGATGCGCCGCCGCCTGTTCGAACATCACATCAACGCTATCACGAAAACTCATTTCCTGGGTCTTGTTACCGGACATCTCTCTCACCTATCTTTTTTGACGATTTAATAAGTCGACCGTCAAATTTCTCTAAAAAGCTAATTCCCTTTATCTCAAAAGCACTAGCATGTCCTTTCAAGTTCCCGCAAACAGGGGAGTGAATACTCCAAGGACTGGACCTTTAGTGCCGAAAATGTCTGCGCCCGGTAAAGACCATGGCTAATCCCGCCGCATCAGCAGCGGCGATGACTTCTTCGTCGCGCATTGACCCGCCGGGCTGAATGACAGCGGTGGCACCGGCTTCAGCCGCTGCGAGCAAACCATCAGCAAAGGGAAAAAACGCATCCGACGCAACAACAGAGCCTTTGACCAAAGCCTCACTCAGGCCCATCGCCTGGCTCGCATCTTCTGATTTACGTGCTGCTATCCTTGACGAATCAAGGCGGCTCATCTGCCCGGCCCCGATGCCCACCGTGGCGCCATCTCGAACATAAACAATCGCATTCGACTTCACATGTTTAGCCACTTGGAAAGCAAATAACATATCGCTGATTTCTTGCTCCGTGGGCTGACGTTTGGTTACTATTGTAAGGTCGCTCGGCAATATCACCCGATTGTCTCGTGATTGATAAAGAAAACCACCAGAAACTTGTTTCATCATCATCCCCGAAGAAGTCGGGTCGGGCAGACCGCCGGTGACAAGCAAGCGCAAGTTTTTCTTTTTGGCAAAAATTTCTGACACACCATCTTCGACTTCCGGCGCGACCACCACTTCGGTAAAGACTTTGGTGATTTCGTGCGCGGCCTCGATATCAAGCTTCTGGTTCAGAGCAACAATGCCGCCAAAGGCGGACACAGGATCGCAGCGCAAGGCCAATTTATAGGCCTCTGTCAGGCTGGTCCCACGCGCCACGCCGCAAGGGTTGGCATGTTTGATAATCGCTACTGCCGGAATGCTTGCACCCAACTCGCCGATCATCTCAAAGGCGGCATCGGTATCATTGATATTATTATAGGACAGCTCTTTGCCTTGGAGTTGTTTGGCACTCGCAACGCCCGGACGCTTACCACCGGTGTGATAGAACGCCGCTTGCTGATGCGGATTTTCACCATAACGCAAAGTTTGCGCTAACTCCCCGGCTAGTGAGGTGTGTTTGGGGGCAACAATATCTAATTCGGCAGCAAACCAATTAGCTATCGCGCTGTCATAGGCTGCGGTTCGAGCATAGGCTTTGCAGGCAAGCTCTTTGCGCAACGCCTCGCTCAACCCACCGGCCTTAATATCGCTCAGCACACGGGTGTAATCTGCCGGGTCGGTGACCACGCCGACATGGGCATGGTTTTTTGCTGCTGCCCGGATCATCGCGGGGCCGCCAATATCGATGTTTTCGACACAAAGATCATAATCGCCGCCGCCAGCCACCGTCTGCTCAAACGGATAAAGATTGACCACCAGCAAATCGATCGCTTCGATATTATGAGCGTCCATCGCCTCGACATGGGCGGGCAAATCGCGCCGCGCCAACAAGCCGCCATGGACCCCCGGATGAAGTGTTTTAACCCGGCCATCCATCATCTCGGGAAATTTGGTCAGATCAGCGACATCGCGAACCGCCAGCCCGGCATCGCGCAACAATTTTGCGGTGCCACCAGTCGAGACCAAATCAACCCCGGCGGCTGCCAGATCCTTGGCAAATTCAGCAATGCCGGTTTTGTCAGAAACAGAAATCAGGGCGCGTTTAACGGGGGGGACACAAGACATGTCGGAGGCTCCAGTAAGAAGGTGTGCCGCCGGTTCTTAGGACCGAACTTGAAACGAGACAAGCGTTAAACGAAAACCCTTATTCCGCTGCGCCGCGCTCCTCAACCGCATTGACGCCGTCCGCCTCTGGCCGAAATTCTGGCACGAGATGGCTCACGGAGACCGCCAATTCAATATCTTCAAACCGATGCGCATGCGCGATCACATCTTCCAAGCGCGGATTGAGCAGCGGCAAGTCGATCATCGTCGGGGAGGCCAGCAACACGCCGTCCGCGCCGGTTTTGACCAGCTTCTCGGTATCGAGGAATATTTCCTCATGCAATTTCTCGCCAACCCGTAAACCCGTAAACTCGATTTCGATGTCTTCGCCAACCACCAACCCGGCAGCCTCGATCATCCGCTCCGCAAGGTCGACAATTTTTACCGGCTCGCCCATATCCAACACGAAAATGCGGCCATCATGGCGGATCGGGCCTTTTTCAGACTTGTTGAGACTTGCCGCCTGCAAAACCAATTGTACAGCTTCTGTTGTGGTCATGAAAAACCGCGAAATTTCCGGGTGCGTCACCGTGATCGACCCGCCTTGGGTGATCTGGCGTTGAAACAGTGGTGCCACCGACCCAGTCGAGCCAAGCACATTGCCAAACCTAACAGTGACAAAGCGCGTGCCGGTTTGCGAAATATCCATGGCTTGGGCATACATTTCGGCAATCCGCTTGGTCGCCCCCATAAAGCTCGTTGGGTTGACCGCCTTATCCGTCGAGATAAAGACCACCGCTTCGCCATCATATTTATTCGCGGCATCAAACACATTCTTCGCGCCAAGCACATTGGTCAGAGCGGCCGCTGAGCGGTTCTCCTCGACAATCGGCACATGCTTATACGCGGCGGCATGAAGAATAATATCCGGCTTGGTGATGCTGAATATCGTATCGATTTGGACCGAATTACACACATCGACGAGGCGCGCATTGACCGGCATATCAAGTGCCATTTCGCGCAATTCAAGATCAATCTGATATAAATTGAACTCGGAATTATCGATCAAGGTAATTTCGCTTGGATCATAGATCGCCACTTGGCGGGCCAATTCAGACCCGATTGTGCCGCCAGCGCCGGTGATCATCACATGTTTGCCATGGATCAATTCTGCGGCAGCCGCAAGATCAATCTCGCGCGGTGGGCGCTGTAATAACTGGGCGCTATCCAATTCAATCCGACTAAGATCAGCCGGGGCCAAGCGCGGCGCGACCAGTTCAGTTTGCGCCGGAGCGTCACCGGTCAATCTTTGCCAAAGCGATTTTCGCGCGCGCAATTGTCCAGTTGATAGGGAGGGTCTTGAAACTTTTTTTGGTGGCATTACGCTGGTTACTCCTGAGAAGGGTTCACACCTGCACTACGCCCCCTTAAAGATTACTATAACGGGTGTCCTTGCCGCTTGAAAGCCCATTTCACCCGGGCAGCGTTGTCAGAGACAGATATTTTTGCCGGGTCAGGTCGGACCACGATCTGCTCGGTCGCTTTGCGCTGCCCAAGATCACCGGCATAAATCGATTTTTCCAAGCTGATCTGGGCACTGCCCGCGCTAAAGGTCCAACCCTCGCGCATCGGCGTGGTCATCAATACCGAGTTACCATCACGCGATACAGAGACTTTCACGGTTGGGTGAATATGAAACCGCAACACCCAATCCGGCATCATCCGCCCTGATGCCAGAACCAGCGTATCCTCACCGCGCAAATCATCGCCATCCCGGGTTAGAAATAACCGGCGTCTATGTGTCGCACCTTGCATGTCAGGAATATCGCTGCGTTCCAATTCGAGCAACTGACCCCGGTCATCCTCATGCAAACGATGCCATGGCTGATCGACCAATGCTTTGGCTGGGGTTGCTTTGGCAAGCGGCGCGCCGAGCGACAGGGTCGAATGGGCCCCGGCGAGGCGCAACGCATCGGCCCAAGCACCATCCTCAGCATTGCCGCAATTGACAATCAGTCTTTGGCGCCCCGTGACCAGCTGAAAAGCAAACGCCCCTTCAAACGGGATAGCGATGCGCAAATGCGGCGGCACGGTCCCGGCGGACCGACCCTTGGTGCCGGATCGCGATTGCTGACGCGACACCGCGCCAATATCTGCGAGCAATTTTGTCTTGCCCCCGACGAGGCGCTGATAGCCCGTATTAGAGGCAAAATCGAGGGTCATCCGGCCTGGATGGTCAAACCCAAGAGCAATCGCTAAAGCTTTGGGATCATCCTCGACACTGCCATTGAAAACAGCGAGTCGACCATCGCCGCTGCGAAAAAACTCGACCATCGAGGTCACCCGCCCGGCGGTATGACTGAGAAAAGACGGAACCGTCTCGCCGCGTGACTTGAAGCCGTTGATCAAGCTTTGCAAAAAAGTCGCGAGACGCAGCTGGAAAGATGGATTGCGACTGGTGTGGCCACCATCCGTGCTGACTTGCAAACGCAATTCCCGGCGCAGCAAATTACTGCCCTGGTCCAACAATCCCTCATGCCGGGCCAAGCTCAGGCCCGCCATGGTCAGCGCGATGGCCGCCACAAGCCGGTCAACTGGGGCGGCAACCCGCGGTGCAATCTTGGCCAAATGCCGGGTTTGGCGCGCCATCGAGGTCAATAATTTCGAGCGCCACAAGGTCGGCGCGCCCTCGATCAACCAATCCGCATGATAATAAAGCGAAATCAGGCGCTCCGCTGTCAACCGCGCGGCCCAACTTTCGGCGGCATATTTCTGGTTTTCTTCAAGCCAGCCATCAACCAGCGCCCGCGCCGGGGATAACCCAGCCACGCCGTTCCCACGCAAATGGCGCAAAAACCCAAATCCTTGCGACTTCGCCCAAATTGTATCACTGGCGACATCAGCCATATCGAGGTCGCGCCAAAAATGCCGCAAGCCGACATCGCGCCCGGGGACAAAATCAACCCCTGCCCGGCCAGACGACGTTTCCGTTTCATAAAGATCAAGCAACTCAGAAACGCAAAGCGCATCTGGGGTGTACGGATCGTCAAATTTTACCAACAACCGATCCGGTGCAGGTCCGCGCAATTGCCAATTATAAAACAGACCTTCCCCAAATCCTGCGCCCAACCCAGCACTGACCCCTGCTTGCTTGCTTCTTTTGCTCATCCAGTAGCGCCCCGCAAGGCCTTAATGTTTGTTGCATATTGATCAGGGCCGCCAGCAAAGGTCGCTGATCCCGCGACTAAAGCGGTCGCTCCAGCCTTGATCACACCCGCCGCGGT
>JAZGEB010000214.1:0-4466 GCA_036478515.1 Parvularculaceae bacterium
TCTTTATATTTCCAATGCGCTGCAATGCCGCGTTCAGCGGTTTCATGCATTTCCCGCGTGCGAATTTGCACCTCGACCTTTTGCCGTGTTTCGTCGAGCGCAAGGGGCGCAAGCACGGCCGTATGGATGGAGCGATAATTATTTGGTTTTGGCGCTGAAATATAATCATCAAACTCACTCGGGATCATCGGAAAATTCTGATGGATCACGCCGAGCGCCTGATAGCATTCCGATACAGTTTCAACGATCACTCGAAAGCCGTAAATATCGGCCAACTCATTAAAGCTATGGCCTTTGCGTTGCATCTTGCGCCAAATTGAAAAGGGTTTTTTCTCGCGACTAATAATCTCCGCTTTGATCCCATGGCTGGCCAGTAGATCGCGTAAGCTGGTCGAAAAATGGACCACGGACTGAACCGCATTTTCGGTCAGGCGGGTTAGGTTTTCGGTTATCGTCTCATAGCCATCGGGATTGAGATATTGGAACGACAATTCTTCCAATTCATCGCGAAACCGCTGCACCCCGATCCGGCCCGCGAGCGGCGCATAAATTTCCATGGTCTCAAGAGCAATGCGTTTTTGCGCGCCGGGTTTATCATGAAACTCCAACGTCCTCATATTGTGGAGCCGATCGGCCAATTTTACCAACAATACCCGGACATCTTGCGACACCGCAATAATGAACTTGCGAAAATTCTCCGCCTGCTTCATTTCTACCGAGGATAATTCGCGCTGCGAAATTTTCGTGACGCCATCAACCATTTTGGCGATGTCCGGCCCGAACAAATCCTCAATCTCTGCAACGGTGACCTCGGTATCTTCGACAACATCATGCAATAATGCGGTGGCGACGGTTTGCGGATCAGCTTTCAATTCCGTCAGGATGGCCGCAACAGCTAAGGGATGGGTAAAATACGGATCGCCATTTTTTCGTTTTTGATCGCCATGGGCTTTCATCGAAAACACATAAGCTTGATTAAGCAACGCTTCATCAACCTGAGCATCATAAGCGCGCACGCGGTCAACCAGCTCAAATTGGCGGATAAACCCAACGGGGCGGTTTTCTGGTGTGGACGAAACACTCATAGCGCCGCCCTTAACTTCGCCAGATGATAGCGGCGGGTGCGCCTTTTTGCGGTCCGCCTCACATCTTGCATTCGGTGACGCGCCAAGCGGCGCTTCTTACGCTTTTGGGCAACCCGCTCAAGGATTTTACGACGTTCTTGTTCGAGTAAATCCAGATGCAATAATTTTCGCCGCGAGCGCCTGATCTGCTCGATCCGGCGTTTTTGCAGGGCCTGAAATTTTCGCGGCTGGCGCAAAGGTGTGGGCATAAGGAGGCATCTTTTAAATACGTCCCAACCATCTTGGCCTCACCGGGCTGACAGTCAAGTTTTGCTTTCGTCGCAGCTGAACAACAAAAAACCTCCCAGCTTTCGTGGGAGGCTTTAAGAAGCTCAAAATAAGCGACTTGATCTAGCGATTGGACGGCATCACCGGGGCCATGCCGGAGGTTTGCATTGCTTGCAGCAGATCATCTTCATTGACTGTATCATGCTCGGGAATGTCAGCCTTCTCAGCCGCAATTCCTTCTGCATCTTCTGGCTCATCAACATCGAGTTGTTTTTGCAATGAAGTGACTAATTCTTCTTTGATGATTTCCGTGGTCACGGACTGGACCGCAATTTCGCGCAACGCCACGACCGGGTTTTTGTCATTATCCCGTTCAACTGTGATCGGCTGGCCTGACGCAATCAGCCGCGCCCGATGGGCGGCGAGCAGTACGAGATCAAAGCGGTTTTCGACCTTATCAATACAATCTTCAACGGTAACGCGTGCCATGACGAGGGACTCCTTGCAATCTAGTGCTGTTGCTAGCGAATTGCGCTGTTAGCCTAACGCTTGGAAAAATGCAACTAAATCTGTAACCGCCAGACGCTTTTCGGATCGCCCCATAAAAGTGCCCGTTCAAGCATTTCAGAGCTGGTCCGACGGATCACCGGGTGGCTCCAGTCCGGGGCTATGTCAGCCAAGGGGTGCAGAACGAATAACCGCTCACTCAACGCTGGATGCGGCACAACCAGCTCTTTTTCCGGGTCTGACCCGGTCACCAATGTGCCATATGCCAACAGGTCCAAATCCAACGTCCTCGGGGCGTATCTTGCGGTGTCATTACTTAGATTTGCCCGCTCACGACCAAACCCAGCCTCTATCGCTTGCAGCGCTGCCAGCAACACCAGCGGCGGCATGTCTGTTGCCACCTTCATCACCGCATTGACAAAATCAGGGCCTTGGGGATCTGGCCATGCGACACTGCCATAAAACGGCGAGACAACCGCGCTGCGGCCAAGGCGAGAAATCGCGTGCCAAGCTTGCTCAATAATCGCTTGCGGTGGTTGAGCTTCAAAGCTGAGATTGGAGCCTAAGCCTATGAAACAGCTAACAAATTCAGGTGATTTTCCCATCATACATCCGGTATTTGATTTTCTAAGCAATCACGATATGCCACTCATTGAAATTGGAGAAAAGAAATAACTATTTGGCATAGTTAAAGCACACTTTTAAAGGGAACAAATAATGATAAATTGGCTCGGGCTGCACGAAAATGACCGAACCGCCCTTTTTCTCGACGGGGCAAATCTCTACAAAATGGCCCGCAATTTGGGCTTCGATATTGATTACAAGGCTTTGCTGCGCAAAACAAATCAAGCAAGCCGCCTGCTTCGCGCCAGCTATTACACGGTGATCCAAGAAGACCGCGACCAGGATTACTCGCCCTTGCGACCGCTGGTCGATTGGCTCGATTATAATGGCTACCACATGGTCACTAAAATCGCCCGGGATTATACCGATGCCACCGGTAAGCGACGCTATCGTGGGAGCATTGATGTTGAGTTGGCAACTGATTTGCTGACCCTCTCTGACCGGATTGACGTTGCAGTGTTATTCTCGGGCAATGGCGATTTTCGCCGCGCGATTGAAGCGTTGCAAGCCAAGGGTGTTCGGGTCGTGGTCGTCTCGACGGTTAAATCATCACCGCCAATGGCCTCCGATGAGATGCGCCGACAGGCGGATTTGTTCATTGACCTAGCTGATCTCGAGCCTGTGATCGGTCGCAAAGGTAATGGCCATCACGCCCCTAAACCAAGTGCCAAAGAAGATGATGACGATGATGAGTATGAAGATGAAGAATATGATGACGATGATGAATATGAGGATTAAGGTCGGACGCGATGAGCCCTGTCACCGAACCCGCCAAAGACTGTTCCTTATGCCCGCGACTGGTCGAGTATCGCGAGGCGAATGAGGCTAAATATCCGGACTGGTTTAATGCTCCGGTGCCCTCTTTTAGTCCCCGCGGCGGCGGCAAAGCGGTGCGGCTCCTGATCGTCGGCCTAGCGCCGGGGCTACAAGGCGCTAACCGCACCGGCCGCCCCTTTACTGGCGACTGGGCCGGCGACTTGTTATTTGCTACTTTACTGAAAAAAGGCCTCGCCAGTGGCACTTATGATCAACATATCGACGATGGCCTGACCCTGAGCCAAACCATGATCACCAATGCGGTGCGCTGTGTGCCGCCGCAAAACAAACCCGTCGGGGCAGAGATGAAAGCCTGTCGGCCCTTCCTGGGAGCGACGCTGGCAAGCTTACCAAATTTGCGCGTGATCATCTGTCTTGGCGGCATTGCCCACGAAAACACATTGAGCGCCTTAGAATTACGCCGCGCTGACTATAAATTTGGGCATCAACACCGGGCAGATATTGAGATCAATAAGCGGAGCGTCGCGATGATCGATAGCTATCATTGCTCCCGTTACAACACCAATACCAAGCGCTTGACCGAAGCGATGTTTGAAGCCGTGTTCGACGATGCGCTGGCGGTCTTGGCCGCCTGACACCCCGCGCGAGACGTTCCTCGAATTTTCTCTTTATTCCAGCCCCAGCAATGCTTGCAACCGCCCTTGGCTTGTGTATAAACGCGCCTTCAAGAGATGTGACCGGGTTTACGGGGCGGAACGGCCGCCTTCGCCCCCCATCCAAGGATTTAAAAACAATGGCCGATACTCAAATATTCACCTGTGATTTACGCGAACGCTCTGGCACCGGTGGCTCACGGGCCGTGCGCCGAGAAGGCTGGGTTCCAGCCATTCTTTATGGTGATGACCAGAAGCCAGCCAACGTTAAGCTGCGGTTCAATGAAGTGATTGCAGCAATTTCCAAAGGGAACATGATCGGCACATTGGCCAAGATCAGCATCGACGGCAAAGAGCAATTCGTGATTGGCCGGGACGTTCAAGTCCACCCGGTAAAAGATCATCCGATCCATCTCGACCTGATGCGCGTATCGCGCAAAACCCGCACCAATGTGGAAATTCCAGTTCACTTTATCAATGACGAAGAATGCCCTGGCCTAAAGGCTGGCGGCGTCCTGAACGTTGTGCGCCACACGGTTGAAGTGATTGCGCC
>JAZGEB010000215.1:0-3791 GCA_036478515.1 Parvularculaceae bacterium
ACGTCTTGGGCTTGGGTAAATCCTTCATTCATCATCGTCGCCAAACCTTCCGCATCCCCCTTTTGCCATAAGGCAACGAGGTCTTGGAACATGTCCGGATTTTCGATCGCGTCATCAATACCGATCAGCAAAAGTTCAGCGGCGCGTTTGTCATCCATGTCGGCAAAAAACCGCAATTGTTGCTCTAGCTCTTCGAACCGGCGGACGTCTTTGCCATCGGCAATAGCGCGTTCATAGAGAATTTTTTCAACCCCAGCTGCCGGGTCAGCACCAGAAGCCTGCAAGGCGGAAATTGAAATGACCAAAGAGGCGAGCCATGGGCGCATCGGGTCTAGCCCGGCCATCGGCACGCCATATTGCTCCGCATAGGCCGCAATTTTGGCAATCTCTTCGGCGTTAAAATAGGATGATAAAGTCGTCCCAACCGGGTTCATGCCATATTTCATGACCAGCGGTCCTGCGGCTTGATCGGCGGCGGGGGAGACATCCGTTTCAAAATAAACCGTGTTAGATGCTTGCCAAGCGTTTTCGATGGTGCCGGTCATCCAGTCAGTATTTTTTTGCAACAGGTGCACGGTGCCAAACAAATAGATCGTGGTATCTTCATCGGCGATTTTCCAAATCGCTGGACCAGGAGAAGCTTCGACCGCGACCGTTTTGGCCGCCTCGACTGGTTGTTCCCCCATGGCACTGTCCGCTGCGGTCGAGCAGGCGCCAAAGGCAAGAGCGCCAAGCGCCAGCAAACTAGCGGTGAATTTTCCTATTCTCATTTTCGTTCTCCTGTAAAACTGTAAAGCACCCTTTACGTTAAGGGGCCGTGCAAAATTGTCAACCCGCCCGTTTTGTCGGATCACGCCGCCGCGCTGAAAAAAGACTTCAAGGCGTGTTGCGCAGCTGGCTCTTCAAGGCTCGGCGCATGGCCAACATTTGCCACATCAATCGTCAGCATTTCTGGCTTTGCCGCTATCATTTTATCGACGATTTCGGGAGTCAAAAGATCACTCAACGCGCCATGCAGGGTCAATATTGGACAGCTCAATAGGGTGAATAGCGGCCATAGGTCTGGCGCTGGCCCGGCCTCGACAAAGGCTTTAGCGATGTTTTTATCATAGGCCGTGACGAGCCCGGCTTCGGCTTGGACATAGGTGCGCCGGGCAAATTTGCCCCAAAACTCAGGCGAGGCATCCGGGAAGGCAACTTCATTGACCTGTCGTGACATTGCCGCTGCGACATCCCAGTTTGCGTGCGCCTGATCAAGCCCAGCATAACCAGCAATGCGCGCCAGCCCGGCCTCGGCAAGCTCTGGCCCAATATCATTGAGCACCAGCCGTGTCAGCCGATCCGGCACGGTCGCGCCGAGCACCATGCCAACAATGCCGCCTAGCGACGTACCCAAAATCGCCACCCGGGGCAGGGCAAGATCATCAAGCACAGCCAACACGTCAGCGGCGTAGTGCATCGGCGTGTAGGTGAGATAATCTTGCGCATAATCAGACTGACCACGCCCGCGAAAGCTCATCGCATAGACATCGCGGGCGGTGTTGTCTGCTAGCAATGGGCCAATATCGTCAAAGTCGAGCACATTGCGGGTCAGGCCCGGCAAGCACAAAATCGGCGGCTGCGTCGCATTGCCAGATGACCATTTGCGCAAATGGTGGCGGATATCATTGGCTTGGATATAGAGATCTTCAAATTTTTGCATCTGTGACTAATAGCCGTTGGTTCGGCCTTGGCCAAGCGGCAACTTCTCTGGTAAGACGAAAAATTGCTGGCATGAAGGGCTGTTCCATTCGATGTTTTTATATGCGCTGAAACGGCTGGGATCAGCGATCCCGACCTTGCTGATTATCACGGCGGTTGCCTTCTTCATGATGCGGCTTGCGCCGGGCGGACCGTTCACATCCGAGCGCAGTCTGCCGCCAGCGATCGAGGCCAATCTCAACGCGCGCTACAATCTCGATGACCCGTTGCCGCTGCAATATGTGAAATATCTCGGCAATGTGCTGCGCGGCGATTTTGGCCCGTCCTTTGTCAATCGTGACATGTCGGTTTCCGAATTGATCATGGCTGGCCTGCCGGTCAGTTTGACCATTGGCATCACCGCGCTGGCTTTGGCAGTCTTGCTCGGCTCGTTGCTCGGGGTGTTGGCCGCGCTTCGCCAAAATCAAGTGACAGACTATGCGGTGATGACGGTGGCGATGGCGGGGATCTGCATTCCCAATTTTGTTGTTGCCCCGCTGCTGACGCTGGTTTTTGCCGTCTGGCAAGATTGGCTGCCGACCTCCGGCTGGGTCGAGCGCCAAGGCAGCGTGGTATTTTTGAAAAGCCTGATCTTGCCTGTTATCGCTTTGGCCCTGCCGCAAATTGCGATTATCTCCCGGCTGATGCGCGGCTCGATGGTCGAAGTGATGCGCTCTAATTTCATTAGAACCGCCAAAGCAAAAGGTCTTTCATCTGGCCAGATCGTACGCAAACATGCTTTGCGCGCCTCGATCCTGCCCTTGATCAGCTATCTTGGGCCAGCAACCGCAGCGCTGTTAACCGGCTCTTTGGTGATTGAGAAAATCTTTGGTCTGCCGGGCATCGGTCAATATTTTGTCAGTGGGGCAACTAATCGCGATTACACGCTGGTCATGGGGGTGGTGATTTTATATGCCACTTTGATTGTGGTGTTAAACCTTGTCGCTGATCTCGTTATCGCCGTGCTTGACCCGAAAGTGAAGCTGTCATGAATACGAGCCATTTGGATCATCATGAAACTGTGCAAGCGATGGAGGCCGCAACCGATGTGGCCGGGCGCAGCCTGTGGGAGGATGCCAGGCGGCGGTTGTTTTCCAACAAGGCTGCGGTTGCTTCGATGATTATTTTGACGATCGTCTTTCTCGCAGCAATATTCGGGCCGATGGTGTCGTCTCATGGCTATGATGAAATCCGCGATTATGGCGCTTACTTGCAAAGTCCGACGGCTGAGCATTGGGTCGGGACGGATGAAAATGGCCGTGATTTATTTGTCCGCACCCTGATCGGCGCACGGGTTTCCTTGGCTGTGGGTTTGGTCGCCACTTTTGTATCGCTGCTCATCGGCGTCACATGGGGGGCAACGGCGGGGTATTTTGGCGGCAATGTTGACAATGTGATGATGCGTATCGTTGATATTCTTTATTCTCTGCCGTTTATATTCTTTGTCATTATTTTGATGGTGATTTTTGGCTCATCTCTTTGGTTGATGTTTGTAGCCATTGGCGCGATTGAGTGGTTGACCATGGCGCGTATTGTCCGAGGGCAGACTTTATCTTTGAAAGAAAAAGAATTTGTCGAAGCCGCCAAGGCAATTGGCGTGCCGCCGCTGACGATTGTTCGGCGTCATATCATCCCTAATTTGGTCGGTCCGGTGGTGATTTATGTGACGCTGACCATTCCCTACGCAATTTTGGCCGAAAGTTTCTTGAGCTTTCTCGGTCTTGGGGTGCAAGAGCCACTGACCAGCTGGGGCGTGCTGATTTCTGAAGGCGCGAATAATATGTCCTCGGCGCCATGGACGTTGTTGGTCCCGGCCGGGTTGATGGCGGTTACGCTGTTTTGTTTCAATTTTATTGGTGATGGTCTGCGCGATGCCCTCGATCCAAAGGATCGGTAACATTATATGCCTCACGCGCCAAAGGCGCTCCGGCGGGGCGGGCTGACCGCCCGGGCGCGCGGTCGCGACGCCTTGGTGCCTATCGTCGGGCACACAACAATCCTCATCCTGAGGTGCGTAGCATAGCGAAGCCTCGAAGGATTTTCTGCACCTA
>JAZGEB010000216.1:0-3574 GCA_036478515.1 Parvularculaceae bacterium
CGAGATCAGCCCTAAGACATTTTCAATTTTAGTCCGCGAAGGTTCAAGCCTCAACCAATTAAGATTGCGCCGCGGTCTGGCTCTGTGCTCTGATCAGGAGTTGCGCAAAATACATGAGCAATCCCCGCTGATTTCAGAAAATGGCCGCATCGACCAAGGCCTGTGCATGACTGTGCAAGTGGCCGGCAAAACGAATGAGATTATCGGCTATCGCGCACGCCGTCATTCGGGTCTGATTGATGTCGATGAGGTTGGCGCTCTTGAGCCCAGTCAATATTGGGAACCGATTACGGCCCCAAAATCTGGTTTCATCATTCTTGATCCGGATGAGTTTTACATTTTAGCCTCAAAAGAGAGCTTGCGCATCCCACCAGACATGGCCGCAGAAATGCTCCCGATTGACCCCTTATTGGGCGAGTTTCGGGTCCATTATGCTGGATTTTTTGATCCCGGCTTTGGGTGTAAGCAAGCAGGCGGCCAAGGCTCTCGGGCCGTGCTTGAAGTGCGCGGCCATGATGCACCTTTCATTCTCGAAGATGGTCAAATGGTCGCCCGCCTTGCATATGAATATTTAAGCGAAGCGCCCGAAACTTTGTATGGTCAAGGTCAAATGTCAAACTATCAAGGACAGGGCTTAAAACTGTCGAAACATTTTAAGCCTTGGGTTTAGGATCTTACACCAATCGCGTCCCCAATCTAGCTTGACAAACCCTAGCCCACCGCCCACCTGTTGGCGCTCCTTGCAAGAATGGAATTTCAATCATGAGTTTTAATGTCGCTATCATTGGTGCCACCGGCAATGTTGGTCAGGAAATACTGACTATTTTGGCCGAGCGGGGCTTCCCGGTAAAAACCTGTTTTGCCCTCGCCTCGCGGCGCTCTTTGGGCCGCGAAGTATCATTTGGCGATAGCACTTTAAAGTGCCAGGATCTTGAGCAATTTGATTTTTCCAAAGTTGATATCGCACTGTTTTCTGCTGGCAGCGAAGTGGCGAAAAAATGGGCCCCAATCGCAGCCAAAGCTGGCGCGATTGTGATCGACAATTCATCGCATTTCCGCATGGACACTGATGTTCCACTCGTGGTGCCGGAAGTTAATCCAGATGATGTTGCCCTCTATAAAAAGAAAAACATCATCGCCAATCCCAATTGCTCCACAGCACAATTGGTTGTCGCGCTAAAACCGCTGCACGACGCAGCGAAAATAAAGCGTGTCGTCGTTTCAACCTATCAGTCTGTTTCTGGCGCAGGCAAAGAGGCGATGGACGAATTGTGGAACCAAACCAAAGGTATCTATGTCAATGATGAGCCAACACCAACCTCCTTCCCTAAACAAATCGCCTTCAATATAATTCCGCATATTGATGAATTTATGGAAGATGGCTTTACCAAAGAAGAGTGGAAAATGGTCGCTGAGACCAAAAAAATCATTGATCCAAAAATAAAACTGACCGCTACTTGTGTGCGTGTACCGGTTTTTGTCGGTCACGCCGAAGCGGTCAATATCGAGTTTGAAAAACCGATCTCAGACACTCAAGCGACCAGCATCCTGCGCGAAGCACCGGGGCTGATGGTGGTCGATAAGCGCGAAGATGGCGGATATGTCACGCCGGTTGAATGCGTCGGTGATTTTGCCACATTCGTCAGCCGCATTCGCGTGGACTCGACCGTAGATCATGGTCTCTCTTTATGGGTCGTGTCAGATAATCTGCGAAAAGGCGCGGCGCTGAACGCCGTGCAAATTGTTGAATTGCTGCATAACAGAGGATTACTTCCGCCTCATGCATAAAGATTTTTTTTGGCTTTGCTGATGATGGCGGCGCTATCAGGCTGATCGGGACCGATGGAATAATTCCAAATGGCGCTCGCCTTGCCTGAATCTCGCCACTTTTGCGGTCGCACGGCCATTATGCTATACTGACACAACCACTTTCACTCTTTGGAGTTTTTCGATGAAAAACACGCTCGTTGTAACGCTCGCTGCCATCAGCCTTACCGGCTGCTCCGTTTTTAACCTCCCGCTTTTTTCCAAGACCAGCGCGGCCGAGGAACAAAGCGCCAAACAGCCCTCGACCCAACAATCAACCCTGACTTCTTTTGCCATGCCAATGCGTGAAACAGCAGACATGAAAAAATCCAAAGATGAGGCTAAGAAGGAAGAAGAAGAAGTGAAACCATCCAAGAATGAAGCGGTAGTCGAACCGATGGATGAAGCGCCCGAAGCAAGGGAGGAACGCCGCCAAATGGAAGAAGAAAAGGCCGAGGCGGCGGAAAAAAAACGTAATCGCTAACCAGACCCCAAGATGAAGAAGAATAGGTCAATGCTTGGGAAAGCTAAACTTCGCCCGCCCCTCCACACACACGCACATTAACCACCATTTTGGGATAGTCAGCCCGATTAAAATCTGCGATGGGGGGTGATGACCAGCTCTGCCCTAACTTCTGCCCCAACCTTGCGTAACGGCGTCACCGCTGCGGTGATCGCTTACACCATGTGGGGGTTTTTCCCTTTCTATTTCAAACTCGCACATATGATCCCGACAACCGAAATGCTCGGCCACCGTATTATCTGGTCATTGCCCTTTGGCGCCTTGATCATTTCTTTACGGCACCAATGGCCAGATGTTTTTGCCGCGCTAAAAAATCCTAAAATGGCTCTGATGCTTGGGCTCTCGGCAGCAATTATTGCGGTCAACTGGCTGGTTTATACGTGGGCTGTACAACAGGGCCGGATTTTTGAAGCCAGCCTTGGCTATTATATCAACCCGTTGATTTATGTTGTCGTCGGGGTGGTATTTTTAAAAGAGAGGTTGCGTCGGCCACAATGGTTGGCGGTCGCTTTGGCTGCAATAGGCGTCAGTATCCTGACGATTTATGGTGGCAGCTTCCCGATCGTCTCGATCACATTGGCGATCAGCTTCACCGCTTACGGCGTGATACGCAAGCAACTTAACGTCGGCGCCATGCCCGGTCTGTTAATCGAAGTGATCTGGTTGTTCCCGTTAGCGGTTGCTTATTTGGCTTGGCTCACCCACCAGCAAAGTGCAGCTTATTTACAAGGGTCAGATGTCGTTGGACTTGCATTATTGGCTGGCCCTCTCACGGTTCTGCCGCTGCTGTTTTTTGCCATTGGCGCACGCCAATTACCTTTATCCTTATTGGGATTTTTGCAATTTATTGGACCGACCTTACAATTTTTTTGCGGGCTTTATTTTGGCGAGAAATTCACCTTCGCTCATGCTTGGTGCTTTGGCTTTATCTGGCTCGCCGTGATTGTTTTCAGCCTTGATAAATGGCGCGAGCTGCGCATTAGCGCTTCGCCGAAAACCGCTTGATCGTGCCTGAAAATGTCACCACGATTGTCTCATCGGCGATCAATTTACCCTCAGCAAATATAATGCTGCGGCCTGCTCGAATGACATTGCCTTCAGCATAGACAAAACTACCAACACGGCATGGCGCGATATAATTCAAATTCAACGCTAATGTCGCGCCATTCATCACATCATCCCCGTCCGCGGCAATAAAGAACAATCCGACATCTGCGATCGTCGCCAAAACACCGCCATGGATCA
>JAZGEB010000217.1:0-6998 GCA_036478515.1 Parvularculaceae bacterium
TCAAGGATTTATTCTGTACTGAGAATATATTGACAACCGCTGGTAGTCACATTCTTGATGGCTTTAAGCCGCAATATGAAAGCACGGTTTCGAGCAATTTGTTTGCCGATGGCGCGGTAATGCTGGGCAAGCTCAACATGGACGAATTCGCCATGGGGTCATCTAATGAAACCAGTTATTATGGCGATGTGATAAATCCGTGGCACCGCAAAGGCAGCGACACACCGCTGACACCGGGCGGCTCTTCTGGCGGCTCGGCGGCGTGCGTGGCTGCGCGGCTTTGCGCTGGGGCGACGGGGACAGATACCGGGGGCTCAATCCGGCAACCGGCTGCCTTTACTGGCACTGTCGGGTTGAAACCAACTTATGGCCGCTGTTCACGCTGGGGGATTGTCGCGTTTGCATCATCACTGGATCAAGCTGGGCCGATCACGCGGGATGTACGCGACGCCAGTATCATGTTGCAATCAATGGCCGGACATGACCCGAAAGATTCGACCTGCATTGATCGGGCTGTGCCTGACTATGAAGCGGTTCTCGGGCAGGGGGTAAAGGGATTGCGCATCGGCGTGCCCAAGGAATATCGCCTTGAGGGGATGCCGGATGAGATCGAAGCACTTTGGCAACAAGGGATTGGCTGGCTGAAAGATGCCGGGGCTGAGATTGTGGATATCTCCTTGCCGCTGACCAAATATGCCTTGCCGATCTATTATATTGTTGCGCCCGCCGAAGCGTCGTCGAATTTAGCCCGCTATGATGGCGTCAAATATGGCTTGCGCGTGGCCGATGATGATATCACTGCGATGTATGAAAACACCCGGGCCGCAGGCTTTGGCGATGAAGTGCAACGGCGTATCCTGATCGGCACCTATGTGCTTTCAGCTGGCTATTATGACGCCTATTATTTGCGCGCGCAGAAGGTTCGCAAGAAGATTTTTGATGAATTTACCGATTGTTTCCAGAAGGTAGATTTGCTGCTCACCCCCTCGACCCCTTCGGCGGCGTTTGGCCTCGGCGAGAAATCTGCCGACCCGTTGCAGATGTATCTCAATGATATTTTCACCGTGACCGCGAATCTGGCTGGCTTGCCAGGGATTTCCGTGCCGGCGGGCCTTGATAGTACCGGTCTCCCGCTCGGGTTGCAGCTCATCGGCAAACCTTTCGATGAAGAAACGGTGCTTCGTGGGGCTTATGCCCTTGAACAATCAGCACAATTTATCCATCAACCTGAAGACTGGTGGCGTTAACTATTTGCCATCGAGTTTATTTTCTTTGTTAAGGTAAATATGACGGGGTGAGTCGTTTTTAAGCGCGGGCAAAACCCGTAACACATTGAAAAAAGTCACAAATTAGAGCTTGCGTCTTGGTTAGTCATATGTTAAAGGCTTAATTGTGTTTAGTTTTTCGGTGCTGGCGTTAGGCCGCATTTGGGAGAAAGTTATCATGATTAAGAAAATTTTGGCTGGGGCAACTGCTCTCATTTTATCTTGCGGCATTGCCAACGCTGCTTTGGTTGATTCATTCGACATGCCAGTTGATGGCACGACTGCTTCATCTATCATTCTGACTGCTGGTGAAACTTATACGATTGAAGTTTCTGGTGAGTTCTTTATCGGTGGTCCAGGCGATGGCTTGGCCGACGCTGAGTTCTTCGATTTCACCAACCCGATTGATACCGCTGGTTCACTCGATTTTGGTGTTCAAATTGATGGTGCAGACACTGCTTGGGGCGCTTATGACCCAACACACGTCTACACAATCACATTTGTCGGCACAGGTGCTGCTCTTGACTTCTCGTATTTTGATACAAATTACGGGGACAACCAAGGTAGCCTGCATGTCAATATCTTTGACAGCAACCCAGACGCTGTTCCGCTTCCTGCCGCCGCATGGTTCATGGGCGCTGGTGTAGCAGCTTACGGTGCAAGCCGTCGTAAAAAAGCAGCTCGTTCATAAATAACGACTGACTTTTCAAGACTAATTTAAGAGCCTTCTTTCCTTATCGGAGAGAAGGCTTTTTAGGTTGAGCATCGCTTGTAAATAAGAATGTCAGCATCATGATCATTTTTACTGTCACGGGTGATATCCGCCAATTTTTCGACGTCCCAGTCTGAGGTGTTTATCTTCGGGAAGTAAGCGTCAGCATCTTTGATCTCAATGTCCACGGCGGTGATGTAGAGGTGATTAGCAATGGCCAAAGATTGGGCATAAATCTCGCCGCCGCCAATGATACAAATTTCCTGTACATTCCGAGCCACAGCGAACGCTTCTGCAATCGCAATGGCGTCCTCAAGATCTGATGCGACGGTTACATCCGGGGCCGTAAACGACCGGTTCCTTGTGATGACAATATTATCGCGATTGGGCAGGGCCTTGCCGAGGCTATCAAAAGTCTTGCGGCCCATGATGATCGGTTTGCCTGTGGTTACTTTTTTGAACCATTTTAGATCATCCGACAGACGCCATGGCAAAGTACCGTCTTTGCCGATCGCGTTGTTATTGGCCATTGCCACCACAAGGGCGAGGCGGATATTGGTCTGGCGTTTGATGTTGGTCAAAGGGAGGGGCTCGCTTGTAACAAGTGTTTTTATTAAGTAGCGCATTTTGTCGATGGCAGATAAGTCAGTGCACTAATCTAACAGCGGTTAAATTGCCACCGGGGCTTTGATATGTGGGTGCGGTTCATACCCCTCAATTGTGATGTCTTCAAAGCGGAAGGCAAAAAGATCTGTGACATCTGGATTTAAGATCACCTGAGGGAGCGGCCGCGGCTCTCTGGTGAGTTGTAATTCGGTCTGTTCAATGTGGTTTGAATAAAGATGAGCGTCGCCCAATGTATGGACAAAGTCACCGACCTCTAACCCAGTGACTTGCGCAATCATATGAGTGAGCAGGGCGTATGACGCGATGTTAAATGGCACCCCAAGAAAGATATCGCCGGAGCGTTGATAAAGTTGGCAAGAGAGTTTGTTATCCGCGACATAAAATTGAAACAGACAATGGCAGGGGGCCAAGGCCATGTCGTCAAGCTGGGCTGGGTTCCACGCACTGACGACAAGTCGACGGCTGTCGGGACGTTGTTTTATTTCATTCAGCAGCCAGGTAATTTGGTCGACAGTGCTGCCATCAGCTTTTGGCCAAGAGCACCACTGCGCGCCATAGACCGGTCCAAGGTCGCCATTTTCATCGGCCCATTCATCCCAGATAGAAACGCCATTTTCAGTTAGATATTTGGTATTTGTGTCGCCGGTTAAAAACCAGATCAGCTCATGGATGATCGATTTCAAATGTAGCTTTTTGGTTGTCACCAGCGGAAAACCATTCGCCAAGTTAAAGCGCATCTGGTGACCAAACACTGCTTTAGTGCCGGTCCCAGTGCGGTCCGTCTTGACGATACCTTGTTGGTAGGCACGGTTTAACAGATCGAGATATTGCTGCACGAGTTACTCGCTTAATCGTTTTCACTAAAATTGGCGAATACTTTGGTCGGGTCAACAGCTGGCTTGTCAGCTTCAGTTGGCGCAGCGGGCGTATCAGCAAACACATCAGCATCATTCGTCGGCCGTACAGTTTCTTCAGCAGGCCGGAGTGTATCGCCTTCTTCGGCGACCGGCTGATCCAGTCCCATTTTAGCGCGTTTGGCGGCGCCTTTTTTCACGGCCATATCCAGATCGATCTGGCTACACAGGCCAAGGCCGATCGGGTCTTGGGCTTCAAGATTGTTCGAATTCCAATGCGTGCGGTCACGCACTGCGGTGATCGTCGTTTTGGTGGTTCCCAGAAGTCGCCCAATTTGGGCATCAGAGATTTCCGGGTGATTTCTGACCAGCCAAAGGATCGCATCTGGCCGGTTTTGACGTTTTGACACGGGCGTATAGCGGGGACCTTTTTTGCGTTCTGCAACTAAAGTTTTCGGTTTTAGCAGAGCCATTTTGTAGGCCGGGTTATTTTCCGCTTTTGCGATTTCCTCGCGGGTTAATTGGTGCTGGGTAATCGGGTCAATCCCGCGCACACCAGCTGCAACATCGCCATCCGCAATACCGTTGACCTCAAGCGGGTGCAATCCGCAAAAACCGGCAATCTGATCAAATGTCAGTGCGGTATTGTCGATCAACCAAACGGCAGTTGCCTTGGGCATCAAAGGGAGAGTACTGGCCATGATATTTACGTGTCCTTCCTACGAACAAATCAAAATAGGTCCCGGCGCCCGTTTTCCGAACGCCGCGCATGCCGCCAAAATGTAAGGGGATGCGTTGGGTCTCTATATTAAAGACCCTTCACCCCAGCATATAGGCAATATTGTCCGCTCTGTGAAGGGGCAATGAGCGAAGAAAAAACCGCTCTTGAAACCGCGCTTATTCCGGGTCGGCCACCGGCTCACTGTCCTGATCTTCCTCATCATCTGAGGAGGTCGCCTTTGTCACCTCGCCATCACCGGTCTGGTGCTCGATGAGGTCTGAGGTCGTTTCCTCTTCATCTGTCTCTTTTTCCTGATTCTTATTATCCTCTTCCGGCATGGCCTTTTGAACAGGTTCAGCGGGCGCAAGCTCAGCACTTTGGCTACAGCCGGGGAAAGCACAGGCTAGGGCAAGAGCACCTATCACCTGCGGGAGATTGATTTTGTTTAGCAAGTTCATTCGTTTACTCCATCTGGACGGTATACGACACGTGGCTGTGATGTAGATCACAGGATGGTAATCACTCAATCGATTATAACCCAAAGCAGCGCTGAAAAGATATGGTTCTTTTATAAAGGCGTCTATTGGGAGAGACACATGAAAAATCTACTGTTTGCGACGGCTGGTGCCGTGGCACTTGTCTGTGGGCATACCGCAGGGGCAGCTTGGGCCCATGGCCCGGCTGACGGCAATGGTAACTCGGCGGAGAAAATGGTCGCAAGTTCAGACCTTATTTTTTACGGCCAGGTCGTCAACATCGAATACCGGACTTCCCGTCCTACAGACCAGGAACCAAACGGTGTTCCGCATACGTTTGTTACTTACCAGATAGAAGATATATTACGTGGCAATGCCCCAAATGAAAAACTCGTCATGCGATTTGCGGGCGGTTCCGATGGTCGAGGAGGCATCTATATGGAAACCACGACGCCAAGCTTTGCCAATGGCCAGACAGATATTTTGTTTGTCACAGGTGGCGATCAGGAATGCCCCTTGGTGGATTGTGTAGACGGACGGTATCGTGTCGCAGGCGGGAAAATATTCAATGGCTGGGGCGTGCCCATTCAAAGTCTCGAAAAAGGAATTCGGATTGGCGGCAAACCGCGCATTGATCTGAACGTGATGGAAGTTCCGCGTGTTCCATTCCAGTCATTGGTCTCGCGCCCTGAAATGAAAAAGCTGATGGCCGGTGAACTAAAAGGCAAAAGCATGAAAGAGATGGAGGCGGTCTATAAAGCCGAAGCTCCGCTGATTAATTATATCAGTTACGAAGCACCTACGCACAGACCTGCAAATTCAGGCAAGAGGCTGGAAGATTCAGGTACAGCCTCGCCGCCGATTGAGACTTTTGGCGAAGGCATGAGTGCAGCAGAATTCACGTCTGAAATAAAGAAAATTGCCAAGACGGCACCCGCACCGCGCCATAAGGTGGGAATGGCTGATCCGTCCAAGCCCTTCACTGTCAAACCACCTCAAGTGTCTGGCTTTAAAACGACTGGCGCTCCAGTGAAGCTTAATGAGGAAGAATTGAAAGAACTGGGCTCCCTGAAAGAAGGGAATGATCTTTCCGGACGTGATTTAAAATTCCCCCCCGTTCTTGATCGGGGCGATTTGAAGCGACCGAAATTAGATGGCGATTTGATTTTAAAAGAACAACCGAATTTGACTGTGCCACCATCAGACAAAAAAGATGAATCTGGTGATGACACGGATGAAGATAACTCTAAAAAAGATGATTAATCGGGGAGAGAAATCATGACTAAAAAAATAATCGCGAGTCTACTCGCAAGCTTAACCGTTATGACTGGAATAGCGCATGCATCCTCATGGCTGGTGTGTAATGGTAGTAAAAAAATAAAATGGGATAGTAACAGTACATCAGCGCGGATAAATACCGGCAGCTTCCCAGCCGGCCCAACATTGCAATCGGCGCAAAGAGGGATAAATATTACCAATGCTAATCCATCAAAATTCACGATTAACCACACAACTGAGTCAGGGGGAGTTGGGCGTGGTAATGGCCAGAATGAAATATATGCTTCGGACATTTCGCCCCCAGGTGTGGCTCGTATGCGTTATCATTGCTATTGGGCTTTTGGGACACGTGCCGGGTTAGATGAGGTTGATATCGTGCTCGATTCCGGTCGTAGTTGGACGAATAGTCGCAACAAAAACCACCACAATGTTTATGGCGGTAGCGGAAGGCCAATTGAACCAGTGATCGTTCATGAAGCTGGTCACTATCTGGGTTTAATGCATGTCAATTCCGAATATAATATCATGGGAGATTCGTGGAAACATCATCACACGAATGGCTCAACAACAAAGAGTTATTTTGGGGAAGATGCGTCGCGCGGTGCGATCAAAATGTATGGCGCGCAATCCAGCCGTTTTGAAGATTTGTCGGCCAGCCATTGGCGCTATACCGGGTCTAGCGGCGAATATTCATCTCACGGCCGTACACGGATGTTTGCCTCTAATGGGACGACGGTCTTGACCGAACGCGACGTGGAAGGTGAGCCGGGGTATATTGTCAATCGCGGCGATAATCTGCGGGCCGAATTTACCATTGAAAATAATGGTAAGAATACGCAGGCTAATGTTCGTTATGGCATCTATATTTCGACCAATGACTTCATCTCACGTTTCGACCGAAGGGTCAGAACCGGCGGTTGGAGTTCGATTCACCCGGAAAATGTTGCGACCCAGCAATTCAGCTTCCGGGTTCCCAATGATTTAGTCCGGGGGCGCAAATATTGGGTTGGCATTCGAGTTGATGACACCAATGTTGTCAGCGAGACCACCGGGACAAATAATGTT
>JAZGEB010000218.1:0-4272 GCA_036478515.1 Parvularculaceae bacterium
GCGGTGATCGCTGATCTGGCCTTTTCATAAGACGAGCCAAAGCCTTCATAAATCGGCAGCGTGGTTTTCTTGCTTTTTAAATCGAGACGCCTTGTCAGCCCCTGAAAAGCTTCAATCGCTTCGGTAAATTCCATCACCTCGAGCTCGTTCTCACCGATTAGATAAGCAGCAGCGCCGACAATGTTTTGGATGTTGTGGCGGCCCAGCATCGAGGTGCGGATGTGGGCGACCCGCTTACCTTCGCTGACCAGCCGAAAACTTGTGTCTTTCCCGAGGACAATATCTTGCGCTTTCCAATGCACCGCGCCGCTCAACCCATAAGAGACTTTGGCGGCGGGATAGGCCTCATAAAAGTCGCGCGCATTTGGTTCATCAAGACAGGCAATTAACAAGCCTTGTTGTTGGCTTAATTTTTCCAACAAGTCTTTGAACGGCGCGTGATAATCTTCCAGGGTTGGAAAAATATTGACATGGTCATGGCTCGCCGAGGTCAAGATTACGATCTGTGGATCATAATGCATGAATTTTGAACGCTGATCCCAATTAGCACTTGGATATTCGTCGCCTTCGAAAATGAAATGTTCGCCCGACCCGAGCGCCGATGATGTGTCGAGGTTTTTCGGGACGGCGCCGATGAAATAGCCGGGGTCTTTGCCCGCATGAACTAAGCACCAAGCGATGATGCTGGTGAGGGTAGATTTGCCATAGCTGCCGACGATGACGACGCGATCATTTTCATCCGTTAAATCGCGCAACACTTCAGGGAAAGATTTGACGATCTCGCGGTGTTCATTCAGCGCCTCAGCGACTTCCGGATTTGTCTCCGGGATCAGTTTGGCGTTTTTGCCGATGACGATGAGGTCGACCTCAGGCGGGATATTGCCGCGGCGATAGCCGGTGATGCAAGGGATCTGGAGTTTCTCCAGATAGTCGCTGACCGGTGGATAAAACCCTTCATCCGAGCCGCTGACCTCATAGCCTTGGGCCTTTAACAAATGGGCGACTGCCGACATGCCTGCGCCGCAAATACCGATGAGATGTGCTTTCTTTGCCATAGCCGAGCCATTATATTTTTGCCGCCCTGAAAGAGGAGCGCTAACAAGTTGATTTTAACAGGGCTAGACTGTTTCTGCCGCGAGGTAAAACATGATGGTTAATCGCCCGCAAAAAGCTCGCGCCGACGCCCCTGATAGTGTAGGCTTCCGTCTTGGGGTAGCTTTTTGGGAATGGAACGGGGTAAGTATTATGGGTAAGTTTTTGGCCTTCATTATGGGCATCGCTGGCGCGCTGGGGTTGTCGCAGGCACCGTCTTTTACAAACCAATATATGCAAAACCTGACCGGGCGGATCGATGAATTGAAGCCCTTGGTTGAGCAATTTGACGAGCGGGTTCAGGAAGCTGGTTACACACGAGCAGCGGCGATGACCGAATGCGCAGGCTCTGATGGTCTGCTCAACGCCTTGTGCAAAACTTATGAAGAGGCGGTTCGTCGCTATGAACTGCTGGTCACGCATAAGGCTGAAATTGTTGACGAAAATGCCTATGTCCAACCATTGATGGCGGCTAAGGGTGTCCAAAAAGACATCGCCGAATCAGTCTGGTCTGAGTTCAAACCATCGGTTCCAGCAACAACCGTGGGCGCGGCCTATGGCGGCGGTGGATTTGTCGGTTTTTGGGCGATAGGCCGGATGTTGTTTGGCCTGCTTGGCGCACCGTTTCGCCGCAACCGCTACGCTTAACGGCGCGATTTTATAGTTTTGTCGTTCCGGGCTTGACCGGGACTTGAGATCAGACCCCGGATAAGCGCTTCGCTTGCCCGGGATATGCCTGAGCGCTGGTCCTTGAACGAGCCGGTGGCCGCCAGAGCACCAGTTGAACTTCCTACCCGGGATATGGTATAGGTGGTGACTTTTCGTCTCCAGAAGACGAATTCGCCCAAGCAACCGCCCCACATTCAACGGCCCCTAAGGAAATTTATGACGACGCCCAGAAACACCACTTTCAAAGTATCCAATCCAGACGATGCGATTTTTAAACTAACTGAGATTTACAACAAAAGTGCGCAGAATTTGCGCGACGCCTTCGAAAATTTTGTCAAAGACGGTACCCCGCCAGACTTGCAAGCGCGGCGCGATGGGGCTTTTGCTTATCCCCGCCTCTCCTTAGCCTATCGCCCCCGCGGCCCCGTGCCCGCTTACTCGCGTTCTTTTGGCAAATTTGATACGCCCGGCATATTTGAAACAGATATTACCAGGCCAGCTTTGTTTAGTAATTATCTCAAAGAGCAATTGCAAATTCTGTATGAAGAATATGAGTTTGATTGCACAATCTCTTTGTCCGATGCGGAGATCCCCTATCCATATGTGTTGGATAAGGTTACCGGTGTTGATGTCGATAGCGTTCCACCAGCCGAATTAGCCCATTATTTTCCCGTCCCAAACCTGGCGCTAATCGATGATAGTCTGCCGAATGGCGACTGGCCGCCTGAAATTTTGATGGTTGGGACGGAGCTGGAAGACGCCTTGGAGCGCCATACTAAACCATTATCATTGTTTTCCGCGTTGCGCACTGATTACTCTCTACAAAGATTGAAGCATTATACCGGCACGCAACCTGAAGACTTTCAGCAATTTATTCTGTTCACCAATTATCAGCGCTATATGGATGAGTTTGTCGAATTGTCTATCAACAAGCTGGAAACCGAAGATCACTATATTGAGCTAGTGGCACCGGGCAATGTTCGGATAAATTCTGAAACAGTCGGTGCAATGCAAAAAGTTGCCGATGCACCATGGCGCAAACATCAAATGCCAGCCTATCATTTGAAGGCAGAAAATGGCCAAGGTATTACGCTGGTCAATATCGGCGTCGGGCCGTCTAATTCTAAAACCATCACTGATCATTTAGCAGTGTTGCGACCGCAATGTTGGATTATGATCGGCCATTGCGGGGGCTTGCGCCATTCGCAACGGCTTGGCGATTATGTGTTGGCACACGCGTATTTGCGCCATGACGGGGTTTTAGATGAAGATTTGCCGCCGGAAATTCCGGTGCCGCCGATTGCCGAAATTCAACTGGCGCTGACTGCCGCTGCCGGAAAAATTACCGGCGACAAAGGCGCGGCATTGAAATCGCGCTTGCGGACCGGGACAGTGGTTACCAATGATGATCGAAACTGGGAGCTGCGCTATCATGATGAAGCCCACCGTTTCAATCAATCCAGAGCGATTGCGGTAGATATGGAGAGCGCAACCTTGGCTGCAAATGGCTATCGCTTCCGGGTGCCTTATGGCACTTTGCTATGTGTGTCGGATAAGCCGCTTCATGGGGAGATTAAATTGCCCGGTGCGGCCAACCGGTTTTATGAAAAAGCAATTTCAGAGCATATGTTAATCGGGATTGAGACGATGGAGCAATTGCGCAAAGAGGGGGCAGAAGTATTGCACTCGCGCAAATTACGTAGTTTTGAAGAACCCCCCTTTAGATGATGGAGAAAAATATGCGAAATTTATATGTCTTGCTCGCCTTGACAAGTTTATTGGTAGGCTGTGCCACGGCTGCGAGCAAATCCATTGCAGATAATTTGCGCGATTTGGGGCTCGATAAAAAACGCGCAACTTGTATGGGCGATGAGTTGGAAGACCGGTTGAACACTGACGATCTTGTTGACTTGGTCAAATTTACATCTGGCCTGTCGCGGGCAAGTTCACCAGAAGAAGCTTTTCAATCTTTACGCAAAACAGACAACCCCCGCGCTTTGCTGGCGATTACGCGGGCTGGGGCGGTGTGTGCTTTTGCCCGTGGGTAAAAAATGACTGATATTCACGGGCGTTGGACACAGCGTTTTGCCCCTCTGGCCGAGGCGCTGGCCCACAGTATTGAAATTGGCGATGACCTTGGCGCCGGCGTGGCGGTGACCATTGAAGGCGAGCTTGTTGCGCATATTTTTGGCGGCTGGCAAGACCGGCAAAAGCAAACGCCGTGGGCGGAACAATCTTTACCGTGTATTTTTTCATCAGGCAAAGCTGTTTTGGCGGTTCTGGTGGCGCGGGCTGTCGAGCAGGGCTTGCTCGATTATGAAGTGCCGGTCGCGGATATTTGGCCCGAATTTGGTGCTGCAGGAAAAAGCGAGATTACCGTTGCCATGGCGCTGTCCCATCAGGCTGGCTTATGTGGCTTGAGCGAAGAAATGTCGCCAGCAACATGGCTCGATTGGGACGCTATCTGTACCAAAATAGCAGCCCAAGCGCCGCTATGGGAGCCGAACGCGG
>JAZGEB010000219.1:0-2900 GCA_036478515.1 Parvularculaceae bacterium
GCCGCATCGCCATAAACATTGTCACCCATGAAAACAAACAAGTCGGCGTTTTCGGCCTTGATCTTGGTCCAGATTGATTGGTCTTCTTTTTCCGACAAGCAAGAGCCAAAACTGATCCGAGTGAGCGGCTTGCTGATATTCAAATTCGCCGCTGGCATCGAAAGGGTGCTGGCGGTTGTGCCGTCTCGCGGATCAAGCGGCGGGGTTGCTAATTCCGGCGCTGATGCACAAGCGCCAAGGGACAACACACTGATGGTGAGAACAAATTTTTTCATGACACGCCTCCTAAGCAGGACCAAAAATATTACTCGGATAGACCGGGTGATATCGGATCGCGAAAATCAACATTCATTTCCGATGCCATCCACACCATGGCGGCATAGGCCGCAACGTTTTGAGCGATGTCATCCGGGTTGATCTTATCAAACGTATCATCGGCCGTGTGGTGCAAATCGAAATAATCAGTGCCATCTTGGGTCAGCGATATGACCGGCACGCCCAAGCGCCGGATCGGTCCCATATCAGGCCCGCCACTGGCTTGGTTGTTGCCGCGGCCAATTTTGAGCGGCGATAGAACCCGGGCAATGGCGTCGCCTTTGTCAAGCTGGCTCTCACCAAAACGGGTTTGCAGGCGCCAAATTTTGCCAGCGCCAAAATCTGATTCGGCACCGAGGATGTGTTTGTCTAGCTCATGGGCATGAGCTCTGGCATATTCAATACCGCCAAACAGACCGGTTTCTTCTGCGCCAAACATCACCACACGGATGGTTCTGCGAGGTTTTTGGCGCAGCTTCTTGATCAGGTGTGCCGCACCAACGGTGATGCCAATGCCCGCGCCATCATCGACCGCGCCAGTGCCAAGATCCCAACTATCCAAGTGGCCGCCAATGACGATGATCTCATCGGTTTTGCCGGGGATCTCGCCGATGACATTGCCTGACGGGCGACTGGCCATGGTCACGACATCAATCTCGAGTTTGACAATCACTACCCCACGTTTTAGCGCTCGGGCTAATTGGTCAGCATCTGGCGGCGAGAGCGCCGCAATTGGCACTTGCTTCACATCATCCGCATAGCCCATACCGCCGGTATGAGGTAGGCGGTGGTGGTCGGTGCCCACGGAACGGATCAAGGCGGCGGCGGCATTGCGCTTGCCGGCTTCCTTGGCGGCGCCAGAGCGTTTGCGCACAGCCTTGCCATAGCCGGAGCCATCTTGCGAGCGGGCCATCATTTCATCAACAAAGATAATTTTGCCTTCAAACCCGGTCAGCGGCGCATCTTCCAGCGCTTCGAGCGTTTCGAAGCGGACGATCTGGCCAGTGGTGCCGCCATCTGGTGTGGCAATAGAATTGCCCAAAGCGGTGATGATCAAGCTTTGCGGAAACGGGCTGACGATGTTGGCAAGCTCCACTTTTCGTTCCCAATAGGGGACTTCAAAAGGCTCGATCCGAACATTTTTAAAGCCGAGTTTTTTCAGTTTCGCCACGCCCCATTGTCGGGCTCTTGCTTCATTATCACTGCCAGCAAGGCGCGGGCCGATTTCTGTGGTCAGGCTTTCGATGACGTCATAGCCAAGCCGGTCTTTTAGGCCTGCGGCGATCAACTTGTTCGCGGTTTTCTCAATCTTGGCATCGACCCGATAAGGCGCGGCCGGCAATGGCGGCGTGATCCCGGCTTTGGTGGTTGCATCTTGGGCGCTGGCGAGTGTGCCGGTGAGCGGTGCGGCGAGGCTAATCGCCAGAGCGACGGCGAGGGGGGAGACAATTTTTTGCACGGACTTGAACGGTGACATTAGCTGGGGCTTCCTTTTTGAACGTATCATTTTACCGACCTTCTCATGGCCAGCGGCGCGTCTCAACTGTTTTTGGCGATCAATTGCGCGGCAATCTCAGCGACCTTGCGGGCATTGCCGTCCCACGTCATTTCGCGATCAAGCACGGTCTGGCGCGCCGCTTTGCCGAGGGTTTCGCAGAGGGTCTGGTCATGGACGAGGCGGTCCAAAGTCCGGCCCATGGCGACATCATCATTGGCGTTGAACAAGAGCGCATTTTCGCCGTCGACGAGAACTTCGCGGATATTGGCCATATCGGGAGCAAGGATAGGGCGCGATAACGCCATATATTCCATTAGTTTCAACGGGGAGGCATATTCGGTCACGCGCGGTTGCAGGGCGATATCAAAGGCGGCGACATGCTTGGCCACATCTTCGCGCTGGACCACCCCGGTCACGGTGAAGCTGTCGGCGAGCCCCAGCCGTGTCGCTTGGGCTTTGAGGTCCGGTACGGCCGGGCCATCGCCAACGAGCAGTAAATGCAAGCGCCGCTCTGGATTATTGGCCATATAATCAAGCACTTTGTCGACGCCATGCCAGTCGCGAACAAAGCCGGTAAAGCCAAGAACGAGCTTACCCTCGAGCTGATGTTTTTTGATAATTGGCAGGGCATCGACCGGGGCGAGCCAGCGCTCGGTCACGCCATTGGGAATAACAGTGATTTTCTCAGGTGCAATACCGATCGCCAATAGGTCTTCGGCCAGGACTTGGGTAACTGGCAATAAAGCATCAGCGCCGCGCCAGACTTTGCGTTCTGTCCACGCGGCTAGACGCTTCAAGGACAAGCCACCATGTTCGGTTCGTTCGCGCCGTAATGGTGAATTGACCTCTACAATTAGCGGCAGGCCGGTTTTCTTTTTGAGCCACAACCCGGCAAAATAAAACAGGCTGTAGCGCTCATAGATGACAGCCGGCGAAATCGCCTGTTCGGCTTTACGGAGGCGAAAATAAGAGGGAATCGTATAAGCGAACTCAGCCAATTCATAAGCAAAACGCGGTAGATACTGGAGCAATCCCTTGCTCTCACCCTCGATAGCGTCAAGCGCGCGTGTTGTCTCATCCTGCTTTA
>JAZGEB010000220.1:0-6893 GCA_036478515.1 Parvularculaceae bacterium
GAGGTGGCAAAACCACCGGTTGATGTTCACGCCGACGATATCCGAAGTATGGCGCGGCAAACCATTCGGGTGCTGGATGATAATGGCCAGCCGCAAGGCCCATGGGCGGAGGATATTTCAGCCGATCTGTTGAAGCAGGGGATGCGCGCGATGATGCGGACCCGAGCGTTTGATGAGCGCATGGTCAAAGCGCAACGCCAGGGTAAAACCAGTTTTTACGTTCAGTGTACCGGCGAAGAAGCGATTGCTGTTGGTCAACGTCTGGCGCTGGAAAAAGGCGACATGCATTTTCCGACTTACCGCCAGCAAGGGATGTTCTTTGCTCAGGAATTCCCCATCGAAGAATTAATCAATCAGATTTATTCAAATTCGAAAGACGCGCTGGGCGGGCGCCAATTGCCGGTGCTTTATTCTTTCCGTGACGCTGACTTTTTCACCCTGTCAGGTAACCTTGCGACCCAATATATTCACGCGGTGGGCTGGGCCATGGCCTCGGCGATCAAAGGCGATGATCGCATTGCTGCGGCGTGGATTGGCGACGGCGCGACAGCCGAAGGGGATTTTCATTCGGCGATGGTTTTTGCGTCAGTCTATAAGCCACCAGTGATTTTAAACATTGTTGACAATCAATGGGCGATCTCTTCATTTCATGGTATTGCCGGGGCCGAAGCCAGCACCTTTGCTTCGCGAGGCCTGGGCTTTGGCATTCCAGCTTTGCGCGTCGATGGCAATGATTTCCTCGCAGTTTATGCGGTGTCAAAATGGGCAGCGGAGCGCGCGCGGCGCAATCTTGGCCCGACTCTGATCGAATGGGTGACGTACCGCGTAGGCGCGCATTCAACTTCCGATGATCCGTCCAAATATCGGCCCAAAGAGATGGGCGCAGCCTGGCCTTTGGGGGATCCGATTGAGCGCCTTAAAACGCATCAGATTGCGCAAGGGAGTTGGTCGGATCAAAAGCACGCCCAAGCCGAAGCAGAGTATGCGGATGAAATGAGACTTGCGGCAAAAGCGTGTGAAGCTTTTGGTATTGTCGGAGACGGGTCGACCCCGCCTATTGGGGAAATGTTCGAGAAGGTATTTAAAGATATGCCCGAGCATTTGCAGCGTCAGCGCGACTCTGCGCTTGAATTTTCTGAAAAGAATTAGAGATGGATGGATCTCAAATGAAAAAAGCAGGCGCTGACGTAAAGTCACCTCAAAAAAACATGACGATGATCGAAGCGATCCGTGATGCCATGGATATTATGCTCGGGCGCGATGATAATGTCGTCGTGTTCGGTGAGGATGTTGGTTATTTTGGCGGCGTGTTCCGTTGTACCGATGGTTTGCAAGCCAAATATGGCAAGTCGCGGGTGTTCGATGCGCCGATTTCCGAAAGCGGCATTGTTGGGGCGGCTGTTGGCATGGCTGCTTATGGCTTGCGCCCCTGTGTAGAAATTCAGTTCGCGGATTATATGTATCCGGCTTATGACCAGATTACCGGCGAAGCAGCGCGATTGCGCTATCGCTCAAACGGACAATTTACTGCACCGATGACCATCCGCATGCCGGTTGGCGGCGGGATATGGGGCGGGCAAACCCATTCGCAAAGTCCCGAAGCTTTGTTTACACATGTTGCTGGCTTGAAAACGATTATTCCGTCCACCCCTTTCGATGCTAAGGGTATGTTAATTGCGGCGATCGAAGATGATGATCCGGTCATGTTTCTGGAGCCAAAGCGGCTTTATAATGGTCCCTTTGATGGCCATCATGAAAAACCGGTGACGCCATGGTCAAAGCATGAGGCGGGCAAAGTCCCCGCTGGACATTATACAGTCCCGATTGGCAAAGCCAAAACTGTGCGAGAAGGTGCGGAACTGACCGTGCTTGCCTATGGCACGATGGTTTATGTGGCGCAAGCAGCGACGGCAGAGACCGGCATTGATGCTGAAATCCTAGATTTGCGTAGTCTGTTGCCACTCGACCTTGAGGCGATCATTACCTCGGTTAAAAAAACCGGCCGCTGTGTTATTGTTCATGAAGCGACATTAACGTCGGGCTTTGGCGCAGAACTTATTTCATTAGTACAGGAACATTGTTTCTACCACCTCGAAGCCCCTATTGAACGTGTCACTGGCTATGATACACCCTACCCTCATGCGCAGGAATGGGATTATTTTCCCGGGCCAGCGCGGGTTGGGGCGGCGATGCAACGCGTTGTTGCGGCGAAATAGACGAACAAAAAGAGAGACGTAAATGTCGACACATGTAATCAAATTACCAGATATTGGCGAGGGCGTTGCCGAAGCTGAATTCGTTGAACTCCATATCAAAGAAGGCGATGAGGTCATCGAAGACCAAAACCTCGCCGATGTGATGACCGACAAGGCGACAGTGGAAATTCCCTCGCCGGTTTCCGGCAAGGTTGTTTGGGTCGGGGCGGTGGTTGGGGAAACTGTAGCTGTTGGCTCCGAGATATTCAAAGTTGAAATCACAGGAGCTCATGCTGGCGCGGCCCCGGTTGCGGATAATGATGACGAAGATGATTTTGGCGAAAGCGACATGGATGCGCGGATGCGGGCCATGGCCGCAACCAAAGCGCCGATTGGCGGCGAGGCTCCCGCCCCCAGCGCCGTCACAAGCTCTGCCCCAAGCACTAAAGAGAGCAGCAAAATTCTTGCCGCACCCGCGGTGCGCGCAGCAGCAAAAAAACGGACTATCCGCCTCGAAGATATTCGCGGCACCGGCGCTGATGGCCGGGTAACGATGGAAGATTTGCTCGATCAGGCTGTTGGTCGCGGCGAGATTGCCCCGGCGGTTGCGTTTTCAACTGAACCCAATGTCACCACGGAAGAAATTAAAGTCATCGGTTTGCGCCGCCGTATCGCCGAGAAAATGCAAGACGCAAAGCGCCGTATACCGCATTTTTCCTATGTCGAGGAAACTGATGTCACAGCACTGGAAGATTTGCGCCAGCATCTGAACGGGCAATATGCGGCCAGTCGCGGTAAGCTCACGGTGTTGCCGTTTATCATGCGCGCGCTGGTCATGGCGATCCGCGACTTCCCGCAGATCAATGCGCGGTTTAATGATGATGATGGGATTGTTGTGCGCCATGGCGCGGCCCATATCGGGATTGCAACGCAGACGGATAATGGTCTGATGGTGCCGGTGGTGCGCCATGCCGAGACGATGGACCTTTGGCAGACAGGAGCAGAAGTAAAACGCATTGCAGGGGCTGCCAGAGATGGCTCGGCAAAATCCAAAGAATTGTCCGGCTCGACGATCACGATTACCAGCCTTGGCCCGATCGGCGGGATCGTGACCACGCCGGTGATTAATCATCCAGAGGTTGGTATATTGGGCATCAATAAAATTATGACCCGCCCGGTCTATAATAGCGATGGCATTATCGTCCCGCGCAAAATCATGAACCTGTCATCCTCCTTCGACCACCGCGTCGTCGACGGCCATGACGCCGCCGAGTTCATCCAGAAAATCAAAGCCTATCTCGAAAACCCGGCAACATTGTTTATGTAGCGCGGCGTAGCCTCGAAGGATCATTTTAGGTCTTCGCCGTAGGGAGCGCATTGTTTGTTGTTCGTAGGGTGCATTAAGCGCAAGCGAAAATGCACCACTGCAATGTTGGTTTTGTGGATTGCACCGGTGGCTTAATCCACCCTACAATTCGCGCAGTCCTGTCCGCTTTGCCACTGCTTTACCCAAAAAAACCCCTCATCCCGCAGCAAGTTCGAGTAAGCATTCTTTCTACAAACTAAAAACTATCTACTCTCCGTCCTCGCCTCAATGCATGAATTCGTTGGTTGACTCTGTGGCTCCCTCAAAACAAGGATGACAGATCTTCAATCTCTGCCAATGTTTCTTTGCTGACAAGGACGCCAATAGGAGCGGTGTCACCGATGGTTTGAGTAGCAGATAGCCCTGCCTCTATTTGGGACTCATCTAAAACCGGCACTTGGTCGAAAGCATTGGCATATGTTTTTTGTGGCAGTAAATGCCGATAGATCAACACCGCTGGATCAATCCCTTGCCAGCCCCTAAAATTATACGCCCCGGCGAGCCCTTTGGGCGCGTGATCGCCAATCACGACATAGATAAACCCGTCTGGCGCTTTTGTCGCTTGGTCATCATGCAGTGTCCAAAAATTGAAACTCTTGGTATCGCCTAAACTCAAAGACCAATAGCGAACATCGGCCGGCGTTTGACCAAAGCCCGGCGGCTTAAACCGGATCACGGCATATTGATCCGGGTCATGCTTAACCGGCATCACCAGATATTGATTGTCCTTATTGGCATATAGCCCGCCACTACTCACCCGGTAAGAGCGCAAATCACCACCGATATTATGAGCCAGAGGACCGCCGACTTTGTTCATCACCAGAGCTTCAATTTTATCAATCGACACCGGCTTTGATTTTGGCGCCGTTGGCTGCGGCAATGCAACCGGCTCGCCGGTCTTAAGATCAAAGGCCTCAATATTTGGCAAAGCGACCCCGCCACTGATCCCTTGTTCGGGAACATAGAGGCGAACTATCAGAGCAATTTTTATAAGGCCCGCCTCATATGTCAGGACATTCTGGGCGTCCGGCATGGTGTGGCTTTCGGGGATCACCACGATCTCGTATCGGCCAGAATTAATTGAAATATCTTGATCGGAGAGCGCCGCTACGGATGTAAAATTTATATCATTATAAAGATTAAAACTAAAATAGCGCGCTTTGGGAACATCACCAGAAATACGCAAACCTATCGGCGAGGCAGGTTGCTCAAAATGAAAGGTCCAATAATTAGCGTAAGCATCTGGATAAAATGCCACGGTCTCATCACGACCGATAAATTGCCCTTGCCAGCCCCCGGTGATGACATTTTGTGCCGGTTCATCTTTGGGGCCTTCACCAGAAGAACAAGCAGCCAAAACCAAAAGGCCAAGGCTCAAAGATAGTGTTGCAGCGGTGATATTCTTCATCTCAAATGCCCTTTTATTGCTAAGCTGAAGCCGACTTTACGGCAAAAATGGATCTTCGAACATTTGCGCTGATCTTAGCCAGAACTCTTCGTCGAAGCCGGGGATTTCGAGATTGGCGACAAACTGCCGGGCGCCCGCTTCCCAAGAAAAACGCTCGGCCCAGGCTCGACATTCTTGCGCATTGCGATGTTCTAGCGCCGCAATGCAGGCCTTGGTCAGGTCTTCATCCATCGCCCCGCAACCAGCTGGCGCGCCTTCCAGAATTTCCAACGGACCGCGAACTGGATAGGCCGCGACCGGCACGCCCGTTGCCAGCGCTTCGACATTGACCAGACCAAACGTATCGGTGCGTGAGGGAAAGACAAAAACATCGGCATTGCCATAAGCCTCGACCAAATCTTCGTTGAACTTTGGCCCAAGCCATTGCACGTCCGGATATTTCGGCCGCAACTCCGCTTCTTGCGGGCCAGCGCCAACCACGACTTTGGTGCCCGGCAGATCAGCGCCGAGAAAATCTTCGATCGATTTTTCCACCGCTATGCGGCCAACATATAAGAAAATCGGCCCCTTTAAATCCTTGTACAAATCAGATTTCACCGGATGAAATTTTTTGGTATCAACCCCCCTGGCCCAAAGCTTCATTCGCTCGAAGCCGCGCTCATCAAGTTCTGCCATCAAGCCCGGTGTCGCAACCATCATGGTGTCCCCGGAATTGTGAAAATTTTTCAAAAATGAATAGCCCCATTTTATCGGGAATTTGAACCGCTCATGAGTGTATTCAGCAAAGCGGGTATGAAAAGAAGTGGTGAACGGATAATTTCGCCGTTTGCAAAACCGCCTGACCGCCCGGCCCAATGGCCCTTCGGTGGCGATATGGATCGCGTCTGGTTGGAACGCATTGATCATTTTTGCCGCCTTGCGATTGGGAAATAGCGACAGCCGAATTTCTGAATAGGTCGGCAGCGGTATCGATTTGAAATCCAACGGCGTGATATATTTTACCTGATTGCCATGGGCTTCCAAAATATCGCCAAGGGTCGAGAGCGTCGTCACCACCCCATTCATCTGTGGCTTCCAAGCGTCCGTAGCGATCACCACTTTGAGACCGCTTTCGGGATTGGGCATTTGGAATTTTTGCCTGGGCCGAGTGAGTTTTTTCATCCCCGCGCCAATTTTACGCAATCGACCGGGGGTCGGCGTTGTCGCTTCTGGTTGATCCGGGGATTTCGATTTCGACATGCAAGAACTCCATATGCGCAGGGCGGGCATGGCAGCGATATTGCCCCAATTTCATTTAGCCGGTTTCCGGGGCCGGGCCAACCGGATTGTCCGGCGCGCATGAGATAGCTCGAATATTGGCCAGTTTGGATATAGATGGGTGAAAAATTTCACCAAAGTAGAACAATCAACCAAATATGCTGCGCTGCAATATATTGACTTGAACTACCGACACCGCCCTCTATATAGGGCTCTGACAACGATAGTTGTCTTGCCCATTTATGGGCGTTTCCTCCCAACTTTGCCGCGAGCCCTCAAAAGCTTGCGGCTTTTTTCTTGAGACAGCGCTGTCAGCGCTTTCCTACTCCGCCGCTCGCGCCAACTCCAGCGCCGCTGGATCGAGCTGGACCAAATCACTGAACACCCCGCGCATACTGCGCCGCAGCGTCGGAAAGCCGGAATGGCGTGAGACCTTATCTTCATCGAGATAGAGCGCCCGGTTGATCTCGATTTGCACCGCATGGACCCCGCGATGGGGTTGGCCAAATTTCGCCGTAATAAACCCGCCGGCATAAGGCGCATTCCGGGCCGTCCGGTAGCCACGCTCGGTCAGCAGCGCCTCGCACAGACTGGTCAGTCCAGAGGCACAAGCCGCGCCGTAGCGGTCGCCAAGCACGAAATCAATCCCGCCCACCGAGCGGATCGG
>JAZGEB010000221.1:0-3616 GCA_036478515.1 Parvularculaceae bacterium
GTGTTACAGCGGCGTTGATTTTTCTGGCCAATGATCATGCCCCGGAGCGGATGATTTTATGTGCTGGTGCCGGCGGTTATTCCGTGGCCCAACTTTATGAAACCCAAGGGATGTATTTGCCGGTGGCCGAGCAGACCGCGGATATGGTGGCGGCGAATATCGACAAAATTTCTGACCCGGCAGAGCAACGCGTTTTGAAAACCGGGGCTGAACAGACCATGCATTTTTTGCAAATGGCGATGGCTGCGCAACAAAGCGATTAGAATAGGGATATCATTTATGCCGATCGTTAGGGAAGAAGAATTAGAGAAGTTTGTCGGCAAGGAGGTCGGGGTCAGCGACTGGCTGGTGATTGACCAATCCCGGATTGATCAGTTTGCTGAAGTTACGGAAGATTTTCAATTTATCCATATCGACCCTGAAGCAGCGGCGAAAACGCCATTTGGTGGCACCATTGCCCATGGGTTTTTAACCCTCTCGATGCTATCAAAACTAGCCTCCGGTTCTGCTCTGGGAATTGAAGGCGCGACAATATCGGTCAATTATGGCTTTGACAAAATTCGTTTTGTTGAGCCCGTACGCGCTGGGGCAAAAATTCGCGGTCGCTTTGTTCTTACTAAGGTGGCAAAAAAACCCGATGGGCGATGGTTTTTAACTTATGGTTGCACAGTGGAGATTGACGGCAATGAACGCCCGGCGCTGATTGCGGACTGGTTGTCGATGCAAATTGTCTAGTGGGGTTCTTTAAAAAAACAGTGCAACACAACTCCCCCACATTGTCTGTAATGTTCAATCCGTCATCCCGGTTCTTTTCACCGTCATCCCGAACTCGTTTCGGGATCTCAGGAAGTGGCTTGGATGTTTGCCTCATGGCATCCCTCCGGATCAAGCCCGAAGCAGGTCGGGAGCGAGGGTTGTGTCGTCCCGGGCGAAGACCCGGGATCTGACATGCGGGGCTCAGGTCCCGGCGCGCCTTCGGCGTCCGGGATGACATTGGTCAACGAAGCGCATGAATATTCATCACGCCATTTCCTGTCGGGGAGTTGATCGCGCGACCCTGGGCGCAAGGCATATTTAACTATCCGGATCAAATTGATATTGCGAGGTGCCTCGGGCGCGTTCATCAAAGCGCACGGCGCGGTTTAGCGGGGCAAATGCGCGTTGGGCGCAATCATCTCTTTCGCATAGATAGCAATTGATCCCGATCGGGGTTGGTTGTGGGGTTTCGATATTTATTGATTCAGCATAGACGAGGCGTCTGGCATATTTGATATGACAGCCCAAGCCAACGGCGAGTTGTTGACCGGGTCGGCTGAATGAGCCGCCAGCGCGGTGGACAGTTTTGGCAACGGAAAAATAGGTCGCATCATCGGGCAGCTGGACAATTTGGGTGTGAATTTTGCCCGGTGTTTGGAAACTCTCATGGATATTCCACAATGGGCAGGTGCCCCCAAAGCGGGCGAAATGGAAATTGCCGGGACTAAAGCGCTTTGAGACATTGCCCGCAATATCAATCCGTATAAAGAAAAATGGAATGCCTTTGTGACCTGGTCGTTGCAACGTTGTCAGGCGGTGGGCGACTTGCTCATAGCTGGTGCCAAACCGATGCGCGATCATATCTATATCATATTTGCACCCTTCTGCTTGCTCAAGGAAATGGCGATAGGGCATCAGCAATGCAGCCGCAAAATAATTGGCCAAGGTCACCCGGGCGAGGCTAATGGTTTCTTCATCGGCAAAATTGCCAGATGCAACCGCGCGATCAATGGTTTTGCGTTGTTCTAACATGCCGATTTGATAGGCGAGTTGAAAACAACGACCGGATTGACCAAGGAGTTCTGATAGATTGATCCGCCGCGAATGGCGATCATAGAAGCGCAGCATATGGGACATCACATCTGTTGGTACGATCCGAACTTTTAAATCGTGATGCTGAGCGAGCCGATCGCACAGCACGGAATAAGTGTCGGCTTTGCCAAGGTCTAGTTCTTTAAACAGAAGTTCAGCAGCTTCATCCAGCTCGGGGTAGTAATTGGAATTTTCTTGAATGAAGCGCCGGACCCGTTCTACCGCCCGCGCAGACTCTTCAAGCAGCTCGACTTTGTCGCGATCGCTCAGTTTTTCTGATAGCGCTGCTGTGCGCTGATCCGTATCTCTGGTTTTTTCGTACAGCTTCAACACGGCAGTTGCGACACCGGGACTGGCATTAACCATGTCTTCCAACTCTGCCCGGCCAATGCCCTTGCCAGCGCCTTTGAGCATCGGGTCGCGCATCATCTCATGCAACTCGGCGACCAACCGAGCGTCACCATCGCCGCCAAACTCAGCGACATTGACATCATACTGGCTCACCAGTTGGAGCAATAATTGGGCGCTGACCGGGCGTGAATTGGCCTCAATCAGATTGAGATAGCTGGCCGAGATGGCGAGTTCCTCGGCCATGCGGGCTTGGGTCAGGCCAAGCCCCATGCGCAGGCGGCGCAATTTTGGACCGATGAAAAGTTTCTCGCGAGAATTTGACATATTTACAATATACACAAAATTATCAAATTAACAATAACAAGAGTTACTCATAAACCCGTTAAGTAACATTAGGTTATGGACATATTAGTAATGTTGTCAATATAGTTATGTCAAAGGGAGTTTACACATGACAATCCATATTGATACAGCAATTGAGCAGATTCCGCGCCATCGTCGCCCGGCGACTGTGACCGGCACGATCGCTGGCTATGAAGATATTCTGAGCCATGAAGCGTTGATGTTTCTAGCTGACCTCGAGCGCCGCTTCGGCCCGATGCGCCGGACATTGCTTGAGCAACGCGAGTTACGCCAAGCCCGATTTGATGCCGGCGAGTTGCCCCATCTATTGCCCGAGACCAAGCATATCCGCCAAGCGGCGTGGGAAATTGCTGACATCCCTGATGTGTTGCGCGACCGCCAGGTCGAAATTACCGGGCCAACAGATCGCAAGATGATGATTAATGCGCTGAATTCTGGTGCCAACATGTTCATGGCTGACCTCGAAGATGCGACCGCACCGTGCTGGGCGAATGTCATGCAAGGCCAAATTAATCTGCGCGACTACGCACAAAATGCGCTTCACTTTGAAGATAAAGCGCGCGGAAAATCATACCAGCTGAATGATGACACCGCGACGATGATTGTCCGTCCCCGGGGGTTTCATTTAGAAGAAGCCCATATTCTGGTTGATGGCGAGCCGATGTCTGGCAGCTTGGTCGACTTTGGCCTGCATCTCTTCACCAATGGGTCAAAATTATTGGCGACAAATCGCGGGCCGTTTTATTATTTGCCAAAACTGGAAAGCCATTTGGAAGCGCGGTTGTGGAATGATATTTTCGCCTTCTCCCAAGCAGTGCTGGATATTCCGCATGGGTCGATCAAAGCAACAGTGTTGATCGAAACTTTGCCTGCCGCGTTTGAGATGGATGAAATCCTCTTTGAGCTGAAGGATCATATTGCCGGGCTAAATTGTGGCCGGTGGGATTATATTTTCAGCTACATCAAAGTCCTGCGCAACCATAAAGAATATCTCCTGCCGGATCGCCAACAGGTGGTCATGAATGATGCGTTTTTGCGGGCTTATTCGTTAAAA
>JAZGEB010000222.1:0-3958 GCA_036478515.1 Parvularculaceae bacterium
TTCTTCGGGCAACATCCCGCCTTCGCCAGAACAAATGCCCGTGCCCGCAAGCTCTGCCCCGCGGGCCAGCGCAACCTTGGCCGGTTCGGACAAAGCGCCAAAGCTCATATCCGAGACGAACAAAGGAATGGCCAAGGTCAAAGGTTTTTTTGCCTTCGGTCCAATAATCGTTTGGGTACTGACCGGTTCATCATCCAGATGGGGTTGTTTATGCAATTGCGCCGTCACAAATTGAATATCATCCCAGTCCGGCAAATCCGCGCGCGGCACGCCCATGGCGTCAACCACGCCATGATGCCCGGTTTTGGTCAGGCCATCACGGGCATATTGCTGGATCAGCGCATTGAAGGGTTCTTCGTGCGGCGCATGGCTGGTATCCTGATAAAGCCCCAGATACTCATCGCGTTTGAAGGGCTGTGGATTGGTCCGGGCCCAATCGGCGATCTCTGCTTCATCAACCGTTACCTCGCCATTCTCAATGGTGGCGTTAAACTTATGGAGCACTTCAGAATTTGCATATTCCGAAACGCCGCTATCCAATCTGTAATCCCAATTATGAACCCCGCAAATCAGATTATCATTCTCATCTACATGGCCATCCGCCATCAACGCCCCGCGATGTAAACAGCGACCATAAAGCACCGAAACTTCATCGCCATACCGTACGATAACAAGATCAACACCGGCCACCAGCGCATAAGTCGGCTTCCGGTCTTCTAATTCTTGCCAATTGGCAATCACGATTTGCGTCATGTAAATTCTCCCATCAGCCGTTGTCTTTGTCGCGGATGCATCACGCACCGGATATCCCCCAGTGTAACAACATTTTGCCTGTGTTGAATATAGCCGCGCAAATGGGTATAATGAAAATCCGTTGAGGTCGCTGATGGACAAAACGACGACAAAACACCTTTGGCACAAAGTCGCAGACTTGGATGAAGTCGCCGAGGGGCGCGTTCAATCGGTTACGGCCGGGACGCAATCACTCGCCCTGGTTCATTTCAAAGGCCAATATGCGGCGATGGAAAATCATTGTCCGCACCAAGGCGGGCCCCTTGGCGAAGGCTCGATCGAGAAGGGCAATGATGGTCAGTGCTGGCTCCGCTGCCCTTGGCATGGCTGGGACTTTGACCCGCTCACCGGCAAGCCCCCTGGCGGGCACGAAGATAGTGGCCAGGAAATGTTCCCGGTCGAACAGCGCGATGATGGGATTTATGTCGGCGTCACTGCCCAACCGGTCCGCGCGCGCAGCATCTCTGATCTGATGGTCGAGACCATGATCAATTGGGGGGTGACAAGTGTGTTCGGCATGGTTGGTCATTCCAATCTCGGTCTGGCTGATGCGATGCGTGTCCAAGCCGACGCTGGCAATCTCAATTATTACGGCATTCGCCATGAAGGCGCCGCTGCTTTTGCGGTCTCAGCCTATGGCAAACTCACCGGCCTGCCCGCCGCGGCGCTGACCATCGCGGGGCCCGGCGCGACTAATCTGCTCACTGGTCTATGGGACGCGAAAGTCGATAGTGCTCCGGCGCTGGCCCTGACTGGGCAAGTGCAAGAACAAGTCACCGGGGTTCATGCGTTTCAGGACATTGACTTAGAAGCAGCTTTCCAAGCGGTGACATGTTTTTCACAAACCGTGCACCGAAATTCACCCCATGCGGATTTAATGACCCAAGCAATTAAGACCGCTATGCTTGAGCGCGGCGTCGGTCATCTTGTGTTCCCAGATAATGTTCAGCCGCTGCTGGCAGATGCAAGCGCTAAAGCCCAGTCGCCCGCGGGGCGCATGGCTGATCTTGCCGTCTCGCCGCCGCAAGCTGCCCTCAAAGACGCCGTCGCTCTGCTGGCGAAGGCCAAACGCCCGATGATCATCCTTGGCTATGGCGCTCTGGCCGGCATGGACGCGGTGATCGGATTGGCCGAAAAACTCAAGAGCCCGGTCGCCACCACCTTCAAGGCCAAGGGGCAGATTGCCGATGCCCACCCGCTCGCCGCTGGTGTGCTTGGACGTTCAGGTACGCCGATTGCTAGTTGGTTCATGAATGAAGCGGATTTGTTGATTGTTCTGGGCGCGTCTTTTTCTGATCACACCGGCATTTATGATGGTATGCCGACGATCCAAATTGATACCGATCCGATGAAAATCGCTAAGCGCCATCCGGTGACCGCGCCTGTGCTGGGCGATGTTGGCATCACCGCAGGATTGCTGAATGATGCGCTCAAAAAACCGATGGCCCAAGATCTCACAAAGGAAATAGCCGAGCGTTGGGCGCTGTGGCGGGCTGAAAAATCCCGGCGCGTTGCAGAAGATCGCGGCAAAGGTATATCAGCTGCCGCGTTGTTTGCGGCGCTGACAAAACATGCGCCAGAAGATGCTATTTTGCCAGTGGATGTCGGCAATAACACTTATTCCTTCGGTCGTTATTTTGAACCAAGTGGTAAGCAACGAGTGTTGATGTCCGGTTATTTAGGCTCCATCGGCTTTGCCTTTCCAGCCGCTATGGGCGCATGGGCGGCAACCCAAGATAGGGATGCGTATAAAGACCGAAAAATCATCTCTATTTCTGGCGATGGCGGGTTTGGTCAATATGCGATGGAGTTCACCACAGCGGTCAAATATAATATGAATATCTGCCACATACTGATGAATAATTCACAGCTTGGCAAAATTACGAAAGAGCAACGCTCTGGCGAATTTCCGGTCTGGCAAACCGATCTGGTCAACCCCTCCTTTGCAGGCCTCGCTCGAAATTGTGGCGGCATGGGCAAGTTGGTGAAAGATGCAAAAGACTTAGATGCAGCACTGGCCGAAGCGATCGCCCATCAAGGACCAGCACTGCTCGAAATCATCACCGATGCTGAATTAGTTTGACAGTTGTCCCTCACAAATCCTGATTGGCTTTTTTCACTGCATCAGCCTCGAGATAGAGCTCTGAGCCCATTTGTTTATATTTATCGCTCATCTCAGCCATGCCTTCGGCGGACAGTTTTTCAAGGTCTTTTTTCTCATTGTCGCTGAGGCCATCGGCGTAGTCGCGGACATCTTGGGTGATTTTCATCGAGCAGAATTTTGGCCCGCACATCGAGCAAAAATGCGCGACCTTGTGGGCTTCCTTGGGCAGGGTCTGATCGTGAAAATCCTTCGCGGTTTCCGGATCAAGCGACAAGTTAAACTGGTCCTGCCAGCGAAAATCAAACCGCGCTCGGGACAAAGCATCATCGCGCAAATGCGCTGCCGGATGACCTTTGGCCAGATCCGCAGCATGGGCGGCGAGCTTATAGGTGATAACCCCGACTTTAACGTCGTCGCGGTCTGGCAAGCCAAGATGTTCCTTAGGCGTCACATAACACAGCATCGCGGTGCCGAACCAGCCGATCATCGCCGCGCCAATGCCCGACGTAATGTGATCATAGCCCGGCGCAATATCCGTGGTCAGCGGCCCCAGCGTATAAAAGGGTGCTTCGCCACATTCTTTGAGCTGCTTATCCATATTATGTTTGATCTTGTGCATCGGGACATGGCCCGGCCCTTCGACCATCACCTGGCAGCCATGCTTCCATGCGATTTTGGTCAGCTCCCCGAGGGTTTCGAGTTCAGCAAATTGCGCCCGATCATTGGCATCGGCCCCAGAACCGGGGCGCAAGCCATCGCCGAGGCTAAAGGTCACATCATAGGTCCGCATGATTTCGCAGATTTTATCAAACTTCGTGTAGAGAAAGCTTTCGCGGTGATGCGCCAAGCACCATTTGGCCATGATCGAGCCGCCCCGCGAGACGATGCCCGTGACCCGGTCCGCAGTGAGGTGAATATAAGGCAAGCGCACGCCAGCATGGATGGTAAAATAATCAACCCCCTGCTCGCATTGCTCAATTAATGTGTCGCGAAAAATCTCCCAAGTCAGGTCTTCGGCGACGCCATTGACCTTTTCCAGCGCCTGATAGATCGGCACGGTGC
>JAZGEB010000223.1:0-5367 GCA_036478515.1 Parvularculaceae bacterium
TCAGAGGGGCGACCTGATCGATGAACTCCCCGCCATAATGGTCAGCTTGAAATAAAGTTTTTGATGTTGGTAGATATAACAGGACATATTGGGCTGTATGGTTTGTATCGATAATATGCAATGTCGCGGGGCCAAGGGTCGTATTTGTCGAGATGACCTGGAGCTGCTCATCGGGGGCACCAGAGACCTCTTGAATAGTGTCTTTTGCCATCTCAGTCGTGACGAGTATTGCGCCCAACTCAGCGGCGTCCAGTAATCCTGCAATATGATCTTCATGATGATGCGTGACGACCTGATATTTAAGCGGTTTTTCATGTCCTGTTTCTTCAAGATAGGCGGTGTATCGATCCTTTAACCCGGCAAAGCCACCAATTCCAATGATGTGATCTCCGGCATCGATAAACATTGTGTAGACACCATCACTGCCGACATGATGAGTTGTTGGGCTAATCGCCTCAATGGTAAGGGTAGTAGTGTCGAGCGCTTCAGGGGTTGGAACCATGCCTTTTTCTATCTTAAATATATTGTCCTTGACCCGGTTGAATGTGATTTTACGATCCAAGGTTAATCCGACCAAGTTTTTAAAGGCATAGAAAGTAAAATCGGCTGAATAAGTTATGCCCTTGTTTTTGCGATAATCCGTAAACAGATAGGTCAAAGCACCGAACGGGGTCACACGTTGCATTTGGCTTATTAATCTGGTTTCTGGGTTTATAAACAGGGTAAGGGTTGGGGAAGATGGGAACTCGAATGAGATTTTTTCATGCGGCACACCATTGACCGCTTCACTGCCAAGATGTTTTGCACTTTGCCTTTGTCGGTTTAACTCATATGCCAGTAATGTGTCGGTGACCCGGAAATACGCTCCGAACCGGCCATAAAAATTTGTATCTTCAACCGGGGTAAGTTTGCCGGTGTGATAATTGACGAGGGTGGTCTTATCACCCACGGTGATCGCGCGGCTACTGTCGAAAAAACCGAGCTGATCGGTCCAGAATTCGTCACTACCGCGTTGATCAACGAGGTCAATGTTTACCTCTCGACGATTTTCGGTCAATCCATCGTAAAAAGGTGTATACCCTTGGCCCGGTCCTGACCCTAGTTGGGTTGACTTTATACTGATGGATTTCAGCTCTGTTAGTTTTGTTCCGCCATAGGCGGCGATTGTCTTATCAATAATTTGGTCTTCAATTTCGCCAGCCAAACTCAAAGTAGGTGCGGCAATTACTAACAGGCTAACTAATATGCCTGTGAGGCGGGCATGGATTGTTGTTTCGTTGGTCACGATTGTTCCCCTTAAAAATGCGTTAGAATTTAGTCGTGGGTATATTCACCAAACGTCATGGTTTGATCACGAGATGTGAAGAATTGGTCTTTTTCAGAGCTACAGATTTTGGTCGAGTGACGGATAAACTGTTCTGTCTCCGGGGAGTACAAAGCTTTTTTACCACCCTTGAGGCACAAGGCTCTTACTTGTTTTTCAGCATAGCTTGGTGTTGCGGTCAAAATCACGCGCTCATCATCGTCGAATTCATAATCTCTACACTGATCAGCCAAGCTCTCTATTAGATTGCCTGCCTCATCAATATTATTGCTGAATTCATCGGTAATGACATCTTCGGCTCTGGATTGCATCGCTGCCGCCTTGATCTCAACTTGTTGTTCAATCGCATCGATCTGGGTCTCATACCCTTCCATGGCGGTTTCAACATGGCGCTCAAACTCATCCATTTCAGCTTCGAAGGCGTCCATTTTGGCTTCGCTCCACGCGCCAGTTGGTGGTTCTGGCGGTTCGGGAAGGGCTGGCATTTCCGGTATTTCAGGCATCTCAAACTCAACATCCATCTCGTGGAGCTCAGCTAATTTCGGGTGCAACGCTGCAAATGGATCACTGAGCAGAACAAAGCGTCGGTCTTCTAGTTTGACCCCATCATAGTGCAAGGTTCCGTGATCGAGGGTCAAAGTCTGGTTACTGCCACTCGAATTGCCACTGGCATTTGCCGTTGCGGCTAAAACGCCAGCACCAAGCAAGGCGATCATCGAGATCCCCGTGACCCGCAAAGCTTTACAAGGGGCGGGGCTTTGCATTCTGGTCAAGCGTTCCTTGACACCGTGATTTAAAGACAAGGCAGGGGCGAGGGGGCTGAACCGATCAGAATTCCAACCCCTAAAAGTAGGGCGGTCGGCCGGTTGTGCCAGTTTAACAGCTTTGACTAAGGTTGCGCCATAAGCATGAGCGCTATGACTTCCTTGATGCAAGAGGTCAGCATCACAGGCGGCCTCCTGATCGGTGCGGAATAATTTTAAGCCATGATGGGCCAAAGGGTTTAGCCATTGCAGGGCGAGAAAAATCTGCGCCATCAGGAGGGCCCAGAGGTCGCCGCGTTTGATATGGGTCAGTTCATGGGTCAAGCTGGCAAGTTGTTCCTGCTCAGAAAAATTTTCGGCGAAGTCTGTCGGCAAAATGATCACAGGTCGGATCAATCCGGTAACCATTGGATTACGCACGCCCGTGGTCTGAATGATGGCGACGTCTCGTTTGATCGCCAATTCTTGTTGTAAGTTTGTCGTCATTGACGAAATATCCGCACTGGTCGGGACTGATTTTTTGAGGATGTTTTTAGTGAAGCGTTGTTGCCGAAGCATTGTCGCGCCGATCACCACAATGGTGCCGATGGCCCAAATCGACAAGGCGATGAAAGACCAGTCGATGGCAAGCACCGGTGTGATATCGCCATTCATGACAAAGCCGCCTTGGCCGATACTATCTTTGAACAGCCCGGCTTCGGGCAGGGGGATTGCCGGATAGGCGGTTGCTGTTGGTTCCGCCAAAGGGGCTATTGCAGTGCCTTGAGCTTCGCCTTGAGTATCGGGCCAGAATTTGGCTAGCGGGGCCCATTGTTGGGGCAGGGGGGGCAACACCAGGCGGATCAGGGGCAGAGCCCATAAAGTATAGGCTGCTCGCGCACCAAATATTTTTGCCACAGGCTGGCGAATGATCAGGACAAGGAGGACCAGTGCAGAAACTGCAAAGCTGGTTTGTAACGCCGAAGTGAGGAATGCTTGCCAATCAAAACCTGTCATTTTTTGTGCTCCCGCCCAGATAATTTTTCGAGAAGTTTTTCGAGGTCCTCAATATCCTCCTCAGTCAAATCACCGGCATCGGCCAAATGCGCCACTAACGGCGCGGCCCGGCCAGAAAAAACCTTATCAATGAATTGGCTGGTCGCGGTTCGTTGATATTTTTTTTGGCTGATGAGGGGCGCATAGAGATACCGTCGCCCCTCGGGGGTGGTCTTGAGCGCGCCTTTTTCCACTAAGCGTGCGAGTAATGTTTTGACGGTGCGGATATTCCAGTTATTTTCGTCGCCCAGTGCCTCATAAACTTCCTGGGCGCCAATTGTTGGCGTCTCCCAGAGAATGTTCATAACTTCCAATTCGGCTTGGGCAATCTGCATCGTCACTCTTCTCCATGGCTTTTTTAACCATAGGTGTAGCCTATTCGATGACTACATCTGTGGTCAATAGCGAAAGTGTGACGGAATGGTAAGGCATCGGGCGGCAGTCGGGGAGCCATTTTGCTCCTCTTGTAGCAGTGATTGTCCGAGGTGTCGGTCTTAGTTAGTGACCGGCTTTAGCGCTGAAATGCGTCGAATAGTTTTTTGTTCGACTTTTTTCACCAGCACAGAGCCTTTCACATGGACGGTCCAGTCGCTGGCATATGTCCGCCCGTCCGGTGCGCGCTCGCATTTTACTGTAGTGTTGAACTTTTTGATCTTGGCGATGCTCATCGGTTTAAAGGGTTTGGGCGCGATTAAGGAGACCTCTAAAATAGCCGGGTTTTGCTTAGCCACGGTGACCGAGCCGACAACACCGCGCATCAGTTTTTGTTCTTCCTGATCATCAGGATCAGCCATAGGGGCGAAACTGTAAGTCGCGGTATCAGCGGTTTGCTTTACCAATTTGGCATCATTGGGGATATATTTGGCGGTCTGCGCGCACCAGAGATTTTTCTCAGCATTCTTGTCCATCCGGCGGATGCCCTTGCGCAGGCTTTTGCTCCATTTTTCTTCTGGTGGTGACTTCATCGTGACGCGCTCGCCGCGGGGTTTTGACGGGTCAACGGTGCCATGGGCTTTGATCTTTTTGTCCTCATAATGCAGCACATAGGTATAGACCGGACCATCCACCGGGGCCGCCAGAGCTTGGCGCAAATAGTCAGTGTTGTCGGTAGGCGCGGCTGCGCCGCTGAGTAAAAACAGACCGGATAAAAAGAGGGGTGGCAGCAACATAAAAGGGACCCTTTCGGTCAGGTGGTTTTTGGCGGTCGATAGACGATCAGGCCATAGTTAAACATGAAATGGGGCAAAAGTATAATTGGCAGATCACGATATTGTCAGTCACCAAGCGCGCCGACAGGCGCCATCCCTTGTATTTGTGCCAGCAGAGCCCACATTTGCCTTAACAAAGATGTGTTGCCGAGACGGGACACTATTTTCATTTTGATGCTCATTTAAAGAGGTCTTACCTAAATGCAATTTACCAATTACACAGACCGCGCCCGTGGCATGATCGAAGCTGCTCAGACCATCGCAATCCGCGAGGATCATCAGCAAATCACACCGGAACATGTGCTCAAAGCCTTGCTCGATGATAGTGAAGGCTTGGCTGCGAATTTGATCCGCGCTGCAGGCGGCGACCCAGCTAAAGCGCAGTCGCTTACCGATCAGGCGGTGAATAAAAACCCCCAAATTTCTGGCGGCGGCGGGCAAGTCTTTCTTGGGCAACCCTTGATGAAAGTCACGGGACGGGCGGAAGAAATCGCCAAAAAAGCCGGCGATAACTTTGTCACAGCTGAGCGCTTGCTCATCGCCTTGGCGATGGAGGGCGACACCGCCACGCTATTGAAACAGGCCGGCGCGACCCCGCAAGTATTAAACACAGCGGTCAATGAGTTGCGCAAAGGCCGCCCCGCCGATAGTGCGTCTGCGGAGCAAGCCTATGATGCGCTAAAGCGCTATGCCCGCGATCTGACCCAGGCGGCCAAAGATGGTAAGCTTGATCCGGTCATTGGCCGCGATGAAGAAATCCGTCGGACTATGCAAGTGTTGTCACGGCGAACCAAAAATAACCCGGTCTTGATCGGTGATCCCGGCGTTGGCAAAACTGCAATTGCCGAAGGTCTGGCTTTGCGCATTATCAATGAAGACGTGCCTGAAAGCCTGAAAGGAAAATCCTTGATGGCACTCGACCTTGGTGCGTTGATTGCGGGTGCAAAATATCGCGGTGAATTTGAAGAACGGTTAAAAGCGGTGCTCGCCGAAGTCACCGATGCTAATGGCGACATTGTGTTATTCATTGACGAGA
>JAZGEB010000224.1:0-4301 GCA_036478515.1 Parvularculaceae bacterium
AAATCTCCCAAGTCAGGTCTTCGGCGACGCCATTGACCTTTTCCAGCGCCTGATAGATCGGCACGGTGCCGATCGGGACCGGCGAATTACGGATGATCCATTCTCTGGTGTTGTGAATATTGCGACCGGTCGACAAGTCCATGACATTATCGGCGCCCCACCTGGTCGCCCAGACCATCTTATCAACTTCCTCTTCAACCGAAGAGGCGACCGCTGAATTGCCAATATTAGCGTTTATTTTGACCAGAAAATTGCGCCCGATAATCATCGGCTCGGCTTCCGGGTGGTTGATATTGGCCGGGATCACCGCGCGGCCTTTGGCAATTTCATCGCGGACAAATTCAGCTGTGATAAAGGGCGGGATTTCAGCGCCAAAGCCAGTGCCCTCGGCAATTGTTTTTTCCGCATCTGCAAGCATCTCTTGGCGACCAAGGTTTTCGCGGATCGCAATAAATTCCATTTCTTCAGTGATGGTCCCGGCTCGGGCGTGCTCTAATTGGGTAATCGCGTGCCCGGCGAGGCCTCTCAGAGGCTTGTTGCGGATGGCAAATTCGCGGGCCAAATATTTGCCTGTCGCGCCGCCATTATCCTCTGGTGTGACATGGCGACCTTCATATTCCTCGACCCCGCCCCGGCGTTTGATCCATGCCGAGCGATGGCGCGCAAGACCAGCCTCAACATCAATCGTCACTTCAGGGTCCGTATACGGTCCAGTTGTGTCATAAACCGGCAAGGGCGGCTCGCCAGCGCTTTCATGCAAATCAATCTCGCGCACCGGAACTTTGACATCGGCAAAGCGTTTGGACTGGACATAAGTTTTACGCGAAGCGGGCAACGGACCGGTGGTCACTTTCGGCGTTGCAAAAGCGGATTGGTCGAGAGGTTTGTTCATGGGGGTAGCTTTCAGTAGGGCGGGATTAATCCCGCCAAAAAATTTACAGGGCGGCGCTGCGGGAGAAAACTCACGCTTTTTTTGAAGCGGGCGGATAGTCAACGCGGAAAGATGCTGACAAAAAAGGCTCTCCTTGCGGCCTGATCATAGATCCGGAAAGGCGGCAAGGAAAGCCGGTAGGCGGACCTTCGTCCGTCAGTTACCGTCCCTCCGCCGGTATAATCCGGATCAGGTTCAAAGGGTTCATCTCAGCCGCTTTTCGGGTCTACTACTCAGGCGGCGCCCCTCGGTAAAAATACTATGCTCGTGCCGCATCCAAAAAGCAAGAAAAACCGACGCGAAATTCGGGTAAAGCGCGGATCAGACAGCGGCTGGTCGGCGATGATAAATCAGGCTATGGTTTTTAAACGTAATTGTTCGAGGGATTAAAAAATGCGCGTTGTTACCAGTCTTATTGCCGTGATCATGATCGCGGCGCTTTCATTTGTCGGCTATCATTATGTGACCAAAAAGCCGACCGGCATTGACATGCTTGATGCTCGGCTTGGCTTGGGCGAGAGCGCTAAAAGCGCCAAGCTCGATCAGCGTGCGGCGTATTTTACCAAGCTCGCGGCCAGCTCCTTCACCGACCCCAATGGGACAGAATTTAACATCGACACTGTGATCGGCGATCTGCCCGAAGCTGTGTTGGTCACTTATGGGGCGCAAAAATTTAATCCTGAAACGGGTGCCAGTGAATTATCTGATTTGAAAATCACAGCAGCTGAGAATACCGAGGTCGGGGTGAAAATTTCCTCCCTCAAAATTTGGGGCGGTAATGAACAAGCCTTCACCGCCCTATTCTCCGGCACCCATGCCCAAACCGTTACTTCCCTAGCAAGCCGGGTCGAGGCCAGCGGGATCTCACTATTTGGGTTGGAAACTACCATGAAGGGCGTGATCGACGCGACCAATGACATCACCACCGGGATGATCGAGGAAATCGATCCAGGTCTCGACGCCGAAGAATTGCGCCAGAGCATCGATGATTATGATGTCAGCATCGGTCGCTTAGTCTTTTCTAATTTAACACACCACCCGGTGACCTTAAAGTTGATTGAGCCAAAGGCAGATATTATAACGGATCAGGATGATGATGCGCTTTGTGCTGAAAGTGATATTGCGACTGATCAATGTGACGACCAGAACGAACTGGCCACAATGATTGCCGACACTGATGACAGCTTCCACGCCTTGCAAAAAATGGCGGCATGGAGCGGCGCGATCAGCTTTGATGATTTTGCCGCCTTTGACACCACACTTTCCTTCGACATGACCCAAGCAGACGAGAAAATGGCGCTGGCCATGAAGGTCGCTTTGCTCGGCTATCAAACCTATGATCGCGGGGACGTTGATCTTGCGATCATGACCGATCTGGACTGGCGGCTGAAAGGCAATTTTGCAAGCGACGTTACCCCTGCCGACGCGCCATATGAAATGGAGATGACCGGCACCACCGCGCTTTATGTCATTGAGGATATGCGCTTGGCCAAGGCATACGCTCATATGTCAAAAGGCGAAATGCCGGATGTGACCGATACTGATTTTCTCAGCCTTGGTCGCTGGACTAGTCAGGACACGTCCTATAAAATGGCTGATATAGAAATCTATAGCGTGGCGTCAACCTTCCTTGACTTGACCCAGTTTCATGGCCTCGTCCCAACCAAAATTCACCTCACCTTTGATGATTTGAGTTATAATATTAGTGGCTTTATGGAAATGGCCGCAAAAATGAGCGGCGACGACCCAGACATGCCCTCCTCCTCAGAACTGGCGGAAATGAAACCGTTCCTGGATGTATTGGAAAAACATGGCCTTGGCGCGCCGAGCATGGATATTGATTATAATCTAAACTGGAACCCGGACAATGGCGGCTTTGACGGCACCAGTCTATTCGATGTCCACGGCTTCATGCGGTTTAACGGGGAGACAAAAGCGACGCTGACAGATTATACAAGCCTGATGTCTGTCCTTCGTCCGGCGCAAGAGCAAACCGAGCTTGATAAAGACGCACTACAAGAGATGCTGCTCGAAACACTCGCCTTGGAAAAATATTCCTATCTCATCACCGACACCGGCGGGCTGACAAAAGCGTTCGCCATCGCCAGCGATATGGGTCAGTTAATGCCGGAGGGTGATCCTTCTTCGGTTGTGTTCAAAAATTCTTCGCCCGAACAACTAAGGACCATGGCTTCGAGCGGTATCTTTATGGCCGGCAGCAGCTTGGCGGCAGAATTTCCCCCGGCACAAGCCTATCTAAAAGCGATATCGGCCTTCATTGCTAAAGGCGGCAGCCTCAAACTGGAACTGGCGCCAGAAACGCCGCTCACTGTGGCCAAAATCCAAGGCTTGGAAGATGCCGATGATCCAATCGCAATCGTCGACACCCTCGGTCTGAGGGTTTCCCATATGCCGCCGGGGCAATAAGGTCTCACCCTCGTCCATGTCTGGCATTTTGCCCCTAATCAGCTTAACAGACAGGGGAATGACAGAACGAGGAACGCGACGCCGTGACCAGCGCCAGCCAGAAGACCAAGTTAGCCAATTCGCGCACCGCCCTGGTACTTTCTGGCGGCGGCGCGCGCGGCGCTTATCAGGTCGGCGTTTTGTCTGCTGTGGCTGAAGAATTAAAGCCAGGCACAAATCCATTTGAAATCATCACCGGAGTTTCCGTCGGCGCGATCAACGCTGCTTTCCTCGCTTCGCGGGCGCAAGACATGAAAGCCGGGATCGAGGGTTTGCGCGATTTATGGATGTCGTTGCAAGTTGAGAATGTTTACAAAACCAATGCCCTGACCATTGTCGCACACATGGCGCAACTTTCTGGCGCGCTCATTTTGGGCTGGGCTGGCATCAACCCGCCAAAATCGATTTTCAATAATGAACCGCTGGGTGAGTTTATCACCAGCAATATCGACTTTGACAAATTACGCACCGTGCTGGATGGCGACACGATTGAATCATTAGCGATCACAACCTCATCCTATGATCGCTCACAAGCGGTTTCATTTTATTATGGCAGCGTGCCAGTGCGGCCTTGGCATCGCTCGCGCCGCGATGGTGTCCCCTCTATCATCAAAGCGGAACATATTCTCGCTTCGTCCGCCTTGCCTTTTGTGTTTCCCGCCCGGCAGATCAATGGCACATGGTTTGGCGATGGCGCGCTGCGCCAAATCGCCCCGCTCAGCCCCGCTGTTCATCTGGGGGCGGATAATATTTTTGTCATTGGCGCTCGTAGTTTTAAATATGGTCCGAGCGATCCTGAATGGCAGTGGCCGGAAGACAAGCTGGTCGCGCCCTACCCCAATACCGGGTTTTTAGGCGGTCAATTGCTCGATATTATCTTCAATGATAATCTTGAAGCCGATGT
>JAZGEB010000225.1:0-4136 GCA_036478515.1 Parvularculaceae bacterium
CCTTTATATGCCGGGCAAATCAGTGATATCGATTTAAAAACTGGGGCCGCGCTCGGCTTCTGGCGCGTTGGCGCGCCGCTCTGGGGCAAACATTCCTATACCGGGTTGCGGCTGATCTATCAGGACGGCCTCATGGTCAGCCGGGCAAAATTAGCTGAAGCCGGATTGATCGCCTTGCGCCATGGGGGCCGGGCTTGGCGTGCCGGGCCGATGCTCGGCCGATCGCGCCAACTCGAAGCCCTCTATTATAGTGGCGCCGGCTTAGCTGGTATTGACCAGCGTGTCTTGGCTGTCACCCACCACGATCCGGCAGCGGCCACCCTGGGCGATACCGCTGCCAGCATGAGCCAGTTTCCGGGCACAAGGCCTGTGGTCTCAACCACCTATATAAAGACTGCTCATGGACCGCTGATCCGGCGCTCCCGGGTTCATTATGCCCGCGACCTCGCTCAAGGTGTGGCGGAGGCGATCGCGATTGGCACCGCTGGCACAAAAACTGAGCTTGTCCCCCCCACCATCCCACCCCAATCTGTGTCCCCGTCTTTATGCCCGTCTGGGCCTGATCCTGAAGCGACCAGCAAAACCGCAGAGTGGCAAGCAATCCGCGACGCTCTCATGGCACAAATCCATGAACCCGCCCCGGAGACGCCCTTGGACCCCCACCGCCAACCAGCGATTCGCTCGCGCAATACCTCGTAACAGCGTAATCCGGGTCTTATGGCTGATATCAAAATCGATGCGACCGGACTTAGATGCCCCCTGCCGGTGCTGAAAATGGAGGCCGCTTTGCGCCAAATGACCCCTGGCCAAAGCCTCGAATTGACCACCGATGACCCCCTCGCCAAACTCGACATTCCTTTTTATGCCAGCAAAAATGGCCATCTAATCAAAGCCCTAGCGACCAAAGGCCCGACCACGACCTGGCTGATCACCTGTCAGCCGAGCCAACCACCCAAGCTGGATGACCGGTGAGCTGATCACACCTCAAGCGGGTGTGGCCAATGGGTGACGCTGGACGCAAAAGCCCTTAAAAACAGTTAACAAGATGTTACAGCTGTGGTTTACTGACGTTGGAAGTGTCCTCCTGCTTTGGGAGGCCAACTCACTGGATTAGTTTTGTCGGGGTTAATTCCGGTTCCCGCCGGAAGCCCCAAAGGGGAGTGGTCATATGAAACGCGTATGCTGCAAGAGCAAGGATGGGGCAATGAGAACTCAACAGAAGAATGTCTTAAAACATGGTCTAATTGGCCTCGCATTCGGGGGCGTCAGCATGCTGGCTCTGACCGGAACAGCGGCGGCGGATTATAATGATGCGCTGCGCGCTTATGCAGCCCAGAATTATTCCGATGCCGAGGACCTCTGGCGTCGTTATGCGGCGGCAGGCGATGTGAAATCAAAACACACCTTGGGCGATTTATACTCCCATGAGAAAATTTTTGAGCTGACCGCCGTCAATGGCACTTTGATGAGTCCGGCAGACACCGGCTCGATCGGACCTGACAATATTGAAGCTTTGGCTTGGTATATATTGTCTGCCAATCATGATTTCGCCAGCTACAATCAATCGCCCAGTTTTGCTGAGCGCCATGCACAAATCGAATCACGACGGCGGATGCATGAGCTGATGGCGATCATGAGCAATGGCGAAACCAAGAAAGCGCAAAAACGCGTTATCAATATGCTATCGTCCGGCTCTGATACCGACCTTTATCGTTTAGGCAAAATGTACCAAACCGGTTCTGGTGTGGTCAAAGACAATGTCGAATCATTGAAATTCTACCTGCTTTCTTCTGGCCGCAACACGTTCTCCAATGAACGCGCTTTGCAACAGATTGATCTGGTCAAAGCAAAAATGACCAAAAAAGAGATCAAGCGCGCCACGGAAAAAGCCGAAGAGTGGCAGCCGCCTGAGCCACAAGGCAAAGCCGCGCTGACACCAGCAGAAGAAAAGAAAAAAGACGAATTATCTCGTCTCAAACTTCTTAGCTCCTCTGCCGCGCTCGACAAAATTGAGCCTAACTTCGAGAACAACCAGCACCTGATCCAAAGCTCCCTTGCAGCTCTGGGCATGCGCCCTGGTAAAATCGACGGCAAAGAAGGACCAGCAACAAGAGCTGCGATCCGCCGCTTCCAGTATTCTCTGGTCGAAAACGACAAGAAGATGAGCGACGAAGATAAGCAAAACACCCTGACCGGCAAATTGACGGTCTTGCAAAAAGTGAAGCTGATCGAAATCGCTGCCAAGCGGAACCACCCGCGCTCGCTCTATGTTTACGGCATCATGAATGCCCAAGGCATTGGCGTTCCGGTCAATGGTGAACGCTCTGTCGAAAACCTCAAAAAATCTGCCAATTACGGGTCAGCTCTCGCGCATAATGCGCTCGGTCGGTACTATCGTGACGGCATTTTGGGTGAAAAGCCGATCGAGCCAAATCGTGGCAAAGCGTCTTATCACTTCGGCCAAGCGGTTGCGCTTGGGCATGAGGCTTCCCGTAGTGAGCTGATCAAACTCGATTATGAGTTTGCCCCAGCAGTAAACGACTAAAGAGTGAGGGTTATAATGACTATTTGTTCCACCAAGAAAATCGCATCGCGCGCGACCCTCACGGCCCTTTTGGCAGCAGGTGTCGTTGGCATGATGTCAACCTCCGCCCTAGCCCAAGGCTTCGGCGGTCATCCAACCATGGAACCTTCTGTCGGCCATGCGTCTGGCAGCAAAGGCAATGGTTCCGCAGCTTCAAAGAAAAAGCTGGGACCAGAATATATCGTCGTCGACCAATCTGGTCGCCAAGGATATACGTCAATCCAGAAAGCCATTGACGACGTTCGCTATGGCGGCGTGGTCATGGTTCTTCCGGGCGATTACAAAGAAAATATCGTCTTGTCGAAACCGGTCAGCCTGCAAGGCGACCGCGGACCCGGCATGCGGGTTCGGATCCTGCCCCAGGACTCAGCCAAACCATGCCTGACTTACGCGCCAACCAACGAAACCTCCCACGCTTTGGTCTCAAATATCACATTTGACACCAGAGACATGAGCACCGGCCGGGTCTTTACCCCAGCCGACTCCGAGCTGGCGCCAGGCTCTTTAGGCAATGATGACAGCTTTAACAAAACCGCTAATATGGCGAAAGCTGATGCAGGATCAAACGTGGCTTGTATTTCTATTACCGGCGGGGTCTTCACCATGAAGGACTCTACTGTTGACGGTAATCGTCACCACACCGGGCCGCTTGTGCAGATTTCCAGTGGCTCTGTGACCTTGCAGAAAAACACCATCACCGATGGCCAAGGCATTGGCGTTCTGGTCAGCCAGAAACATTCGCTCTGGGATCGCGCCTTCCTGGTTGATAACAACATCACCAACAATCTCGATAGCGGGATTGAGTTGATGAGTGACTCAACCATGCTCGCAACGGGCAATCTGGTGCACCGGAACTATACCGGTATCAAATATAATGGTCAGGGCGATGCAACGATTATCGGCAACAAAGTGCTGAATAATCGCGGCAATGGCATCATGCTAGATCGTCGAGCCAAGCAAGTGATTATGCGGCTCAACCAGATTTGGGAAAACAAACAGAACGGCATCAAGATTTATGCTTCTGGCGGATTGATCGAATCAAATGACATTCGCGCGCCGGTCGGCTTTTTTGAAATCGACCAACGCGATGCAGGTCTGCTCAATCTAAAAATTGAAAATGATGTCGGCGTCAATCGCGGAACCAAAACAGCCAAGAAGAAAAAATCTTGGCGCTCGAAGAAAATCAAAGACAATCTCAATGATCGAAATAGCTTTGATTCTGATGATAGCCGCCGCTAAATCGGTTTGAAAAATATTGATTGTAAAAGCAGGCCGCAAGGCCTGCTTTTTTTTGCCACAAATATAGAGCAGCGGACAATAGTTCGCTCGGAGCCCACTTACGAAGCAATTCTCTCGTTAACACCAAGGTCAGTCGCAATTTTATTTCGACCGTTATTTTTCGCCGCATAGAGATTTGTATCAGCGCGCTGGATGAAACTATCTCCCGTCTCCCCGGCCTGATATAGTGTAATCCCAAAAGACGCAGTCGTCGGTTTAATACGCTTGCCGGAGGTTTTAATGATCAGGTTCGATTTCTCGAAATCCGACCTGA
>JAZGEB010000226.1:0-5497 GCA_036478515.1 Parvularculaceae bacterium
GCGCGGGCTCACCCACTTCTGATCTCAATTTTGCGTGACCGGCAGTCAATAACCAATATGCCAAAGCCATTTGCTTGTTCCCGATCCGTGGGTTACGACGCCCCAAATGAAATTAAGTTGAAAGAGCGCCTGATAATGAAACCGATCCGCAAAGTTGTTATTCCCGTCGCTGGCCATGGCACCCGGGTTTTGCCCGCGACCAAAACCTTCCCCAAGGAATTGCTGCCCGTGGTTGACCGGCCGCTGATCCATTATGTCGTGGAAGAGGCATTTGAAGCTGGCATCGAACATGTTGTCTTTGTCACCGGGCGCAACAAAGCCGCGATTGAAGATTATTTCGACCACGCCTTCGAGCTTGAAACTTCGCTCAAAGAAAAAGGCAAAGTCGATATCCTCGAAGATGTCCAAAGCTCCGTCTTCACCCCCGGCACAACTTCGTTCACCCGCCAGCAAGTGCCGGCAGGTCTTGGCCATGCGATCTGGTGCGCAAGAGATATTATTGGCGATGAGCCTTTCGCGATTTCCCTGCCAGACGTTATTATCCGCGGCAAACCCGGCTGCTTGAAACAAATGGTTGATCAGTACACAAAGACGGGTGGCAACATTATCGCGGTTGAGGAAGTCCCGCCGCATGAAGTCCATAAATATGGCATCATCGCGCCAAAATCCCAAAATGGCGCGCTGATGGAAATGTCTGGCATGGTCGAAAAACCTGCGATTGAAGACGCCCCTTCCAATTTTTCAATTACCGGGCGCTATATTTTGCAACCTGAAATTTTTGAACTCCTGGCCAAAACCGGGAAAGGCGCGGGCGGAGAAATCCAATTGACCGATGCCATGGCAGAGCTATTAGGCTTGCAACAATTCTTTGCGTTGAACTTTTCTGGGGAAAGCCATGATTGCGGCTCGAAACTCGGCTGGCTAAAAGCAAACCTCGCCTTTGGCGCAGACCGGCCCGAATTTTCATCAGATTTAAAAAAAGCAGCCAAAGACATTCTTGGCCTTTAGCCGATAAATGCCTTAACCGCAAAAAAGATACTGGCCCATGAGGCCGCACAAAAAATCACGACAAACGCAAATGTGCGGCGCAGCGACCAGCGGCCTTCGATTAAATCATCCTCATACTGCCGATTTAGTTCAGCACCAAGATAGGTGCGCAAATTTAACGCGGGCGAATCAACACATCCCGTCGTGACAGACTGAAGCGCTCTGGGCGTGACTTTTTGATCAAGCGACAAAACTTGATTATTGCGTATCTTCGGCATTATCAGCCCCTAACATTCTCCACGAGCAAATATGGCCCTATCGCTCTAATGGAACGTTAATTTAATACATGTATTTGTTAAGGGCATTTTTGTGACCTGTTAACCAAAAAGTTGCAGCATGTTGAAAATCAGTTGGATTTTCTATGCTGCACCGCGACATGCCACAACATATTGCAATGCAGCATACGGAGTGCTTTGATAAAGCTTAGTAATTGCAATAGGATCCAAGCCATGCCGTCAAACTTACCGCCAAACCGACGGGGTGTGCGCTCATTCTATAAAAGATGGTCCAGCCTGGCTACCGCGACAATCGCTGCTCTGATTGGCGGCCTCAGTCTCTATGGCGCTTACAGCCTGACGTCTGGCTCTCTTGCAACCAGTTCAATCAATACGACTACACCGCCCGGGCGGCTCACTGCTATCGCCCAACTGGCTTTGCAAAACTCGCCGCCAAATTACGACCGCGCCGAACAAGCCTTAATGCGATTGCTCAACCGCCAGCCTGAAAATGCCGCGGCCTGGAACCAACTGGCTTTTATTGATGCAGCGCGCTTTGGTCAGCCAAGCCGAGATGGACTGATTGCACTGCTCAAATCTTATCAGGTCAGCCCCTATGGCGATCTGGAGATGATGATCTGGCGGGTGAGCTTTGCCAGTCATTATTGGCCTGCCATCCCCACCGACCTGCGCGATAAAACATTGTCACAACTTGCTGTAATCGAAAAATTCGGCGCCTCTTGGCCGTGGCGCGTTGAGCAATGCAAAACCAACCCGCACCCGACTTTGGCCCGCGCCATCTGCGCAATATCCCCGGGCGTGGTCAGGCCAAACTCCTTACTCCGCTAGTCTAGGCTTTAAGCTGGTTTTGTCGGTCCATGACGCGGCGTCGCCCGTGATTTTGAGCGTCGGTCTGTGGTATGACCTTCAGCGATGCCGACGCCAAAGCCAAGCCACATCGCCCACCACCACATCACCCCTGGCACCTCCAGCGAGAAATCCACCAAATTATGCCCGAGGACAAAAAATCCGCTACACAAGATCGCGCGCAAATAGGTCCGATAGCGCCGCCGCCGTTTGAGCCCACGCCAGATCCGCGCCATCAGCCCGGTGATAAATGCGCCGCCAAGTAGCACTCCAACCCAGCCGGTTTCGATTAGCCATTGCAGCACGATATTATGGGCTGCGCCTTGAACGGTTAGAATATGAGCATTGTCAGCGGTCAATAGGCTGGCATTGACGACCGCAAACGAGCCGAGCCCGTGGCCAAACCATGGCGCAGCTTTATGGGCCTGCCAATAAGCGGCAAACATGATGCTTCTTGAATTTGCTGATTGTTCGACATCCATATAACGCGCGCCAACAACATCGCCTGACGTCACCAAGATTAGTCCGGCAATGACGGCCATTGCCACCAGCCCGATAAGAACCGGTACATAAGCACGCGTGCCGTCCCGGCGATTACCGACAATGTCCCAGATGATCAAGATAACCACGGACATCGCGCACAGGGTGATGCCCGCTCGAGAGGCTGTCAGCATCAAGCAAGTCGTCCCCACCAAGACGGTAACCACCCCCAACGCGCCATGACGAAATAATCCGTCAAGCAATGCGATCAAAGATCGGCCGGGGGTTTTGGCCATTGCCTGTTGCACCAGCGTGACCCCGCTCAACACCACCAAGCCAAAAAAAGTCGCCGCCACATTGGCCGACAAAAAGGCGGCTGACAGCCGGTCTTGGTGATACGGACGTGGCTGGCCAAAAATAGTTTCCGGCGCCGTCAAAAAATCGATAAAGGCCCAGCCTGAAAGACACAAGAACACTAACGTCATGAGGTTCCAGATTGGCGTAATCCGCGGTGCCAGCAGCGTCGCTGAGCGGCCAACAAGAACCAGCGCCAACGCTGCAGCAAGCACTGCATAATCTGGCATGGAATAGCTTAATTGACCGGTGGCGGCTTCCTTTGCCATAAACAGCGCGATAATCGCGGCTGCCCAATACACAACCGATGGTATCCGATATCGGGTGATGACCAAAATCAAGGCTGCCAGCAGGAGGATCAAGCCAGAAATCGTCAATTGGAGTTGCGGCGTATCAGCGCCAAAAAAAAGCGCAGCGGCAGACAATAAGACCAGCATCGCGCCCCACGGAAACAAGATATTCCAAATGCCGCGCATGGGTTACTTCCGCTCTGGCGTCAGGCCAATCCTACCACCCAATCTTTTATTAACCTTGAACTGGTTGTCAAAACCTTAAAGTTGAAGTTTCCTTGGCCCGCTGAATTGACTCCCAAACATCGTTAACATATTGTCGTATTGGTGTAATTGGGAGTTGGGGAATTCTTAAAACGTCTAAGTATGGCCAGTGATGATGATCAAACTGGCGTGCGACTTGCTACTAATTATGGGAATTTTACCAGTTATATCTGCCTGGGGGCCGAAATGAGTATGCCGTTTGAATCTGATCCTGTATTGCTGGATCAGTCGATATATATACCTGCACGCCGCGACATTGCGATCCCGATCGGTATCACTGGTTACCGCAAACGCGCGTTTGACCTGTTCACCGTCCTCATCACTTTAGTATTGACGCTACCTTTACTCGGCCTGATCGCCCTGGTCATCAAATTACAGGATGGCGGGCCCGTGTTTTTTCGCCATTACCGGACCGGCCTGAATGGTCACGAGTTTGCCTGCTTAAAATTCCGCTCAATGTGCCATAAGGCCCTGCCTTTGAGTGTCCATCTTGAATCTGATCCTGCTCTGGCTCTTGAATGGGCTGAAATGCGCAAATTGCGCCGCGACCCAAGGGTGACGAAATTTGGTCAGTTTTTACGCAAATCGAGCCTCGATGAACTGCCGCAGATATTCAATATCCTGCTTGGCCATATGTCGATTATCGGGCCGCGGCCGATCCCGACTGATGAACTCGTCCGCTACGGCGCTGATGCTGATTTTTATCGCGCAACCAAGCCAGGCATCACTGGCCTGTGGCAGGTCAATGGCCGCAACGATACCTCTTATCAAGAGCGGATCGCATTCGATGTGGCCTATGTCCGCAATTGGTCTTTTTCGAATGATCTCAAAATTATCATCAAAACCATTCCAGTGGTGATTTTCGGCAAAGGCGCATATTAGGGGGCGTTATGATGTCGGGGCGGCTATTCCCCCACCCCAGTGAGAAAGTTAGGGCCTGAGCCCAGAATATTACTATCTATGTCGCCAATAACATCCCGGTCTTTGCCCTCATAATCCAATTGTCGTAATAAATATCGGATCGCGTTAATCCGGGCCCGGCGCTTATCATTGGTTCGTAATATGACCCATGGGGCATCATCCGTATGCGTCTGGTCTAACATCTGATTGCGGGCCTTGGTGTAATCATCCCATTTCGTCAGCGCTTTTAAATCCATTGGCGAGAGTTTCCATTCGCGCAAAGGATTATGCCGCCGATCATGGAACCGTTTCAACTGCATTTCCTGTCCCACATTCAGCCAGAATTTGACTACATGAATGCCGTCATGAACCAGCATCTTTTCAAAGCGCGGGGTTTCTTCGAGGAAGTGTCGGTGTTGCGCAGATGTGCAAAATCCCATCACCGGCTCAACCCCAGCACGATTATACCAAGAGCGGTCAAAGATTGTCATCTCCCCGGCGGTTGGTAAATGACGGATATAGCGTTGATAATACCACTCCCCTTGCTCGCGCTCCGTTGGCTTGGGCAACGCGACGACATTCGCCGCTCGAGGATTTAAGAAAGAGGTGATGGTTTTGATCGTCCCGCCTTTACCAGCAGCATCACGGCCTTCAAAAATAAGCACCAGCCGGTTGTTGGTTTTTTTCAGCCAATATTGCACTTTGACCAATTCGATTTGCAGCTCGGCCAGCTTCATCTCATATTTGGTCTGTTTCATTTTTTTCTCGTAAGGGTAGCTGCCAGACGAAAGCGTGTTGTCCTTGATCCATGCCGGGAGCTTTGGCGCATTGAGATCAAATTCGCGCTGCTCTCCATCGATGCTTATTGAAACAGGTTTGATAAAACTAAAATCCGCAGACATATGAAACGGGCCTCTTATTTAGCTAACGCGCCAAGCTTTGACGCTTCTATGACATCGACCCGCTTTAAGATGATTTGCTTTAGGGGCACATCTTTTTCCAACGGCCCGGCCGCGCCGGTTTCGACATTGGCGATCGCATCGACCACCTCCATGCCAGCCACAACTTCGCCAAAAACAG
>JAZGEB010000227.1:0-4674 GCA_036478515.1 Parvularculaceae bacterium
GTCAACGCCAAAGTGTGGTGCAATTTTTTCATGAAGCCAGACCAGCGCGGCGCGATGCAAGGGCGCTGTTAAAGCAAGTGCCGGATATGGCGCGTTCCTTGGCGCGGCTTTCTTTGGGCCGCGGCGGACCGCGAGATATTGCAAGCATTGGCGACGGGTTGGTCGGCGCTCGCGCCTTGGCAGCTTCATTATCGCAGCCGTCAGACGGTTTGGTGGTCGGGGTATTGCCTGATTTATTGACCACGGCGTTGCATGATTTGGAAGCTGTGACCGCAGGTGGGTTTGCCGATTTGGTCTCGCTGGTTTCGCGCGCCTTGGCGGCTGAGTTGCCATTGCTCGCGCGTGATGGCGGGTTCATTGCGCAAGGGTTTGACCCAAGCCTGGATGAGGTGCGGGGTTTGCGCGATAATGCGCGGCGGGTGATTGCCGCCTTGCAAGATAAATATCGTCAGCAAGCGGATGTCAAAACATTAAAAATAAAGCACAATAATGTGCTTGGATATTTTATCGAAACGCCGCCAAGTCAGGCGGCAAAATTGTTGGAAGCGCCGTTAAATGAGAGCTTCATTCACCGTCAGACGCTGGTCAGCGCGGTGCGTTTCACCACGGTTGAATTGTCAGAACTTGACGCCAAAATTGTCCGGGCAAGAGATCAAGCCTTGGCGCGGGAGATGGACCTTTACGCCGAGTTGACCAATGCCCTGCTGGGTCGCCAAGAAGATATTGCAGCGTGTGCGGAAGGGCTGGCTTTGATAGATGTGGTCACTGGCTTGGCGCAGCTGGCTGAAGATCAAGACTATGTCTGCCCGATCGTCGATGACACTACTGAGTTTAATATTGAAAAGGGCCGCCACCCGGTGGTTGAGCAAGCGACGGGTGCCACGGGGTCAGCCGGGTTCATCCCAAATGATTGCTGCTTGTCTGACCAAGGCGCGGCTTGTTTGTGGTTGGTCACCGGCCCGAATATGGCCGGTAAATCGACTTTCTTGCGGCAAAATGCATTGATCACGGTACTTGCCCAAGCAGGCAGTTTTGTGCCCGCGAGGAGCGCGCATATCGGTGTGGCGGATCGGTTGTTTTCCCGGGTCGGGGCCGCGGATGATTTGGCCAGAGGCCGCTCAACTTTTATGGTCGAGATGGTCGAAACCGCCGCAATCTTGCATCAAGCCGGGCCTCGATCCTTGGTCATCCTGGATGAAATTGGTCGGGGCACAGCGACATATGATGGCTTGTCAATCGCATGGGCGGCGGTGGAGAATTTGCATGAAGTTAATCGCTGTCGCGGGTTGTTTGCCACTCATTATCATGAACTAACCGCCCTTTCTGAAAAGTTAGACCGGTTACGGAACGTTTCAATGCGGGTGCGCGAATGGAAAGGCGAAGTTGTGTTCTTGCATGAAGTTGTTGCGGGCCAAGCAGATCGCTCTTACGGTGTGGCGGTTGGTCGGCTGGCTGGTTTGCCAGCGGCGGTGGTGGCCCGGGCCGAGGAAGTTTTGACTTTGCTCGAACAGGGACGAGCGACAAATGGCGCAATGCCAAAAGACTTGATTGAGGATTTGCCGCTGTTTAATGCGGCGATGCCAACACCCCTCGCGACCGGGGCAGCGAACGAAGATCCCTTGCGCGAGGCTCTCACTGAGATAGATCCGGATAGCCTGTCGCCGCGCGAAGCTTTGCAAGCCTTGTATGATTTGAAGAGCCGATTGTCGTGACCGACACCGGGGGAGTGGCAGCGCAAAAATTAACCCGGCATCTGGTTGCTTTGTCGCAATCAACCGCTCCGGCTGAGCGCAGCAAAGTGCTTGGCGCTTATTTGAAAGAAACCTTGGCGCGGGTGACCAAAGATGCTTTTCGCGAGTACCCAGCCCATGGCGAGAAAATTGCCAGTATCTTGTCTGATTGCATTGATGATTTTGGATGCGGCCTGCTTGTTGCGGGGGAAGACGCGTTTCCCGATATGAGAGGCAAAATCGCGATCATCGCCACCGGGGGGTATGGTCGCGGTCGGTTAGCGCCTTTTTCTGATATTGATTTATTGTTTTTATACCAAGGACCATCTGCCGATGCGACTAAGCCCTTATTGAGTTTTGTGCTCTACGGGCTTTGGGATGCTGGCCTTACAGTATCCCAATCTGTCCGCACACCAATTGAGGCGATTAAATTTGCCAAAACAGATGTGCACGCACAAACAGCTTTTTTGGACGCGAGATTTTTGGCTGGTAATGCAGACTTATATGCTGATTTTTTTGCTCGCTATGAAAAGATGCGGAAAAAGTCAGCGGCGCGTTTTGTTGCAGCGAAATTAAATGAACGAGAAGAGCGCCACCAAACCCAACAGGCGTCCCGCTATGCGCTTGAGCCTGATTTGAAAGAAGGCAAAGGGGCGCTACGAGACCTTGATACTTTGCACTGGCTTGATTCTTATGTTTTTGGCGCGGGCGAAATTGAACAGCGGGTTCGCACCGGATATCTCACCTATGAAGAAGCTAAGATCTATGGCCGGATCATGCGATTTTTGTGGTCGGTGCGGGTTCACCTTCACCAATTGCGCGGGCGAGCGGATGATATTCTGAGCTTCGATGTGCAACCTGAAATCGCCAAGCGCCTTGGCTATCGTGATCGCGGCGACACACCAGCGGCCGAACGGTTGATGAAACATTATTTTCTTCACGCGCGTGAAATCGGCCAGCTCAGCGGTGTTGTCTTGGCCGTCCTCGAACAAGAGGGATATAAAAAACCGGCGGAGGGAAATGGCAAGATCAAGATTGTCATTCCCATAGATAAAGCCCCGGGAAAGGCAAATCTAACAGTTAAGCGGGGACGGCTTGATTTTGCCGATCACCAAATAGCGGAAGCAAATACGCTCGACATATTCCGGTTGTTTCGGGCCGCCGGGCGATTAAGTGATGTTTACATCCACCCTGATGCAAAAAAAACGATCACGCGCCATGCCGGTCACTACGAAGAAGAAATTCGTCTTGATCCGCAGATAAGTTCTCTCTTCGCGAATATTCTGACCTCAAGTCAAAACACCGAAGCTGTTTTACGAGAAATGACGGATACAGGGATTTTGGGCCAATATCTACTGTCCTATGGGCGCGTCGTCGGCAAGGTCGAATATGGCTTGTTCCGTCAGTATACGGTTGATGAGCATGTTTTAAAATCAGTCCATATTTTGGATCAATTGCGCGACCGAATAGACCCTGACCGGCACCCGCGAGCACAGGCGATTATTGCGCGGGCGACAAACCTATTGCCATTCTATTTGGCAGTATTGGTGCATGAAACCGCGATTGGTATGGGCAAGGCGACGATTGACCAAGTGCAAAACCGGGCACAGCTTTCGGTGCGCCGATTTCTGGACGATCCGGCGGCGGCAAAAAAAATTGGCTATGTCGCGGCGCATAAATCTTTGATGGCCAAGACGGCGGCGCGGCGAAATGTGCTTGATCTAAAAGTGATTAGTCGTTTTGCCAGTAAGCTTGGTAGTCAAGAATATCTCGATCTCCTGCTGGTTGTCACGGTGTGTCATTTGCGTGTTGCCGGGTGCAATTCTTGGGATGATTGGGTGCGAGATGAAGTTGGGTTGTTGTATGATGTGACAACCGCATGGTTCGATGGCGGCGAAGAAGCGATAGATCGGTTCATCATCGAACGCACCAAAACGCAAAAACAGGCGACCCAAAAAGCACTCAAAAACACGCCTGCGACGCAGCATATGGATCGCCTGGGGCCGAGATTTTGGACAAATGGCGATGTCGATATGACCTGCCAATTGGTGCACCTAATCGACCAGGTTGACCAAGCGGGCGTTGCTGGCGGGGCTGAACTACGCGCCTTGAAAAACGGGTTGATCCGGGTGGTGGCCTATTCAAAAGACCGCCCCGGTCTTTTTTCTGATATTGCTGGCACGGTCGCCAGTCTTGGCGGCACTGTCCGGGCTGCTTCTGCTTATCCGGTGGCCGACTTCGAGGCGAGCACGGGCATGGCGTGCAACGTGTTTGTTTTTCAAGGCGCACAAGGGGCGGTCTTGCTTCCCGATAGCGGCGCTGACATTGTGCTGGAGCAGTTTCGAGTAAAATTTAATCAGGCCGTCGCAGATCCGAGCAGCGTTCAACCGCAGCTTCGTCCTCGTCTTGGCGACCGGCGCAAAGGGTTTGATATCCCGTCAGAAATTCGCATTGATCTGGATGCATCAGAAGTCTCCACCGTAATCGAAGCTGAAGGGCTGGATCGCCCCGGCCTCCTCTATCAATTGACAAAAGTATTGAGTGACCTTGGGGTTTCCATTCAGCGGGCCTCAATCGCGACTTATGGCGAGCGGGCGGTGGATACATTCTATTTGCAAGATTTGCCAAGCCACAAAATCACCAATAAACGCCGACTTGAAGGGATTAAACGGCGCTTGCTGTCGGTTTTGCAACAGCGGTGATCGCTTGATTGCCGAAACCAGCAAACAGGCGCAAACACCATAATCTTTTCACTATTTGTCCTTAGCTATCGGTTAAGGCATGGGTGTAACGTTTTTTCGTACCGGGGCAGTTTGACAATGGCACGACCGATTTTAAAATCTATGATGACCGTCTCCGGGTTCATCATGTTGTCGCGGGTTTTTGGCTTCGCCCGCCAAGTGCTGATCACGGGAGTTATCGGCGCGTCGGGCTCGCCGGTGGC
>JAZGEB010000228.1:0-5387 GCA_036478515.1 Parvularculaceae bacterium
GGTTGAAGTCGCCAATGATTGAATGTTTCAGACAGCTTGCGGCAACTGCAAATTCCAATGATTGCTGGCGATCCTTATACGCATTAAGACCATAAATTAGCGCCGAGGCAAAACTGTCGCCGCCGCCGACCCGGTCGACAATATCGGTAATTTCATAATGTTTGGAAAGATAAAAGCCGTCCTTGTCGCGCAAGCAGGCTGCCCAGCCATTGCGGTCGGCGCTTTTGCTCTCGCGCAAGGTAATAGCCATCTGCGTCAGGTTTGGATAAAGCTCCATCATCTTTGCTGACAAGGCTTCATATTTTTTGGTATCAAGCGCGCCGCTTTCGACACTAATATCAGCGGTGACCCCAAGCGATTTCTGGCAATCTTCTTCATTGGCGATGCCAACATCGACATATTTCACTAAGTCGCACATCACCTCTGGGGCGGTTTTGCCATAATTCCATAGCTTGCCCCGAAAGTTGAAATCGCAAGAAACTGTGACGCCGTTTTTCTGAGCCGCTTTTACCGCCTCAAGCGATAAATCCGCAGCAGACTGACTAAGCGCCGGGGTAATGCCGGTAAAGTGGAGCCATTTCACGCCGGTGAAAATTTTATCCCAGTTAAAATCTCCCGGCTTGGCATTGCAAATCGCTGATCCCGCGCGATCATAGACCACGCTTGAGGGCCGTTGATTGGCCCCGGCTTCAAGATAATAAATCCCGACCCGGTCGCCAGACCGTCGCACCGCAGACAGATCGACACCAAATTTGCGCAATTCGCGCATTGCCGCTTCGCCAATGTCATTGTCCGGTAAAGCAGAGATGAAGCCGCTATCTAGACCATAATTGGCCAACGCCACTGCGACATTGGCCTCGCCGCCGCCAAAGGTCGCCTCAAACGAGGGAGATTGAAAAAACCGCTCATGGCCGGGGGTTTTGAGCCGCAGCATGATTTCCCCAAAACTCATAAATTCAGACATCGATTATTTCCTTGATTTGTGGCCCCGGTATTACGCCAAGCAGCCTCAGATGCAAGCACGCATGGGCGCCCTTATGGCGACGACCCCACGATTTTGTGAAGAATTTAGGGGGATATGGCGGAAAACCTCCCCGATTTTGCCACAATTACTGGCGATTCTACACCTAACCCCGATTTATATTGGGTGGATGAAAGAACACGTTTAGGGGTTACCCTATCCATGGGGAGACATACGTTTCACGCCCCTCGTGTTTGAGAGAAAATAAAATCAGCGGTATAGGGCCGCGAGGATTAAAGGAGAAGACCGGTGAAAAAGATTATTGCAATTAGTGCTTTGGCCATGGTGGCCGCTTGTACAACGACGGACCCTTATACAGGCGAGCAGAAAACCTCCAAAGCAACCAAAGGCGCAATTTATGGCGCGATTGGCGGCGCGGTTGTTGGCGCAGCCACGAATAAAGACAAAGCGCTGGAAAACGCGATTTATGGCGCTGCAGCTGGCGCGGCCATAGGCGGCGGAATTGGCGCTTATATGGACCGCCAAGAACAGGCGTTGCGCGCTGAACTTGAAGCTTCTGGCGTCTCTATTCGCCGGGTTGGCGATCAGATCGAATTGGTGATGCCATCTAACATTACGTTCGCATCGAACCAGTCCGACATTAAGCCCGAATTTTACCAGACCCTGAACGGGGTTGGCAAAGTACTGGCCAAATATGACCAGACGACCTTGGTTATTGGCGGCCACACGGACGCCAGTGGCTCAGATGATTACAATATGGACTTATCGATTAAACGCGCTGAAAATGTCGGTAATTACTTGGCCAGCCAAGGGGTTGTCTCACCGCGCATCCGCGCACTCGGCTATGGCGAAAGCCAACCTGTCGCTGACAACACCAGTGACTCTGGCAAATCTCAAAACCGCCGGGTGCAAATCCTAATCGATCCGCCTGCGGAAGGCTCTATGCAATAGGGCTTCATATAAAGAACATCGAAGAACCCGGCCTTTGTGCCGGGTTTTTTTTATTACCGTTTTTGGATCATTTTATTTATGAGAAAAGAGGGCGCCGTTGGGGCAACACCCTCTTCACCTCTCCCCATACCCCTTCATCTCTCCCAAATGAAAGGAGTGCCCGTCAGAGACAGGACTTGCCTCTGACAGCACTCAAGTTTTCGTGTTGGGCATTGCTCCCCTCCGGCAGTCTTCTTAAATCGGACTGCTTCCCCCCAATACTTCCCACGACGCTGACGAGAGACATAAATCGCGGGCCCCCATCAGGGAAGCCAATGTTTTTGCTTTAATCGCATTAGCAAAAATTTTGGCTTCAGTAATAAAAGCGTCAACCAGGCGCAAAACGGGTCAAAATTTATCTATATTTTTAAGTTCTTGTTAATCCAGTTGAATTTCGCGCCAAAAGATCGCGGGCGATTGGCGTTTGTCAAACCAAGGAACTGACCATAAGGTGCCCCTTGCGAGAGAGACTATTTTGAGGGGCAAAGGTGGCGAAGACCACAACCACGCCATTAACGGCAATCACCCAATCCCAGTTGGCCGCGTGGCAACAAGGCGATGAGGCGGCGCGCAATGCGTTGATCGCCTCGATCCACGCAGAGCTCGGCGCGATCTCGCGGATGCTAATGCGCGGCGAGCAACGACGGATTTCCATCGCCACCGATGATCTGGTCAATGAGGCGCTGGTCAAAGTGCTGCAATCGAACAGTCTGAAAATTAATGACCGCGCCCATTTGCTGGCGTTATGCGCCAGTGTCATGCGCCACACTTTAGTCGATGCCGCGAGGCGGCGCGGCCGTGGCAAACGCGGCATTGCGGTCACTTTGGCGACGGGCCAGGAATTGATTGATGAACCGGATGTCGATTTATTATCCCTAGAACATGCCCTGTTGCGCTTAAAAGCAATTGATCCCGGCAGCGCGGAACTGGTCGAGATGCGTTATTTCGGCGGCATGACGATGGAAGATATTGCTGAAGTTCTCGATGTTTCACCATCAACGGTGAAGCGGTCATGGCGCGCCGCAAGAGCGTGGTTAAAAGGGGCTATACAGAATGACTTTTGACCCAGATGTTGAAAAACAGGCACTCAACCTGCTAACCGATGCGCTGAAAAAACCAGCCGCCCAACGCCAGGCTTTCATACGCCAACAAGCGACAAATGAGACAATCAAAACCCGTGCTTTGGCACTACTCGCTCTTGATGCTGATGAAGCAGATGCGCTGCTCACCGCCGGCGGCGTTCGCGCTATTGATGATCTTCCAGCCCCGGATAGAATTGGCCCCTATCGCCTGACCCGAAAAATTGGCGAAGGCGGTATGGGCATGGTCTATCTTGGCGAACGTGATGATGATGAATTTAGCCAACAAGTCGCGATTAAATTAGGCCGCGGCTATCAACTCTCAGACCAAATGATTGAGCGCCTCAAACAAGAGCGCTCAACCCTCGCACAATTGAGCCATCCCAATATTGCCCAACTCTATGATGGTGGCCAAACGCAAGAAGGCGCGCCCTATTTCATCATGGAATTTGTTGAAGGGCAAACTCTCAATGACTATTTAAAAAACGACAATTTGACTCTACTCGTCCGCCTACAGATATTTGAAGATATTTTAAAAGCGGTTGCCTATGCCCATCGCAACCTCATCATTCACCGTGATTTAACCCCCAACAACACCATGATCAGTGATGATGGCACGGTTAAACTGATCGATTTTGGCATCTCTCACAGCCTGGAGACCGGGAGCGATATTGACAATGCGGCCCGGCGCACCATGACCAAAGGTTATGCCGCGCCTGAACAGGCCAGAGGTGAGCCGACAACCACCTTGAGCGATATCTATTCGCTTGGTGTGTTGTTGCACGATTTAACCAAAGGCACAAAAGTTCCGCGCCAAGACGACATTGACGCGATCATCGCCAAGGCCCGGGCTGACGCGCCCGAACAGCGCTACCAAACCGTTGAAATGATTTCAGCAGACATCGACAGATATAAGCAACGCCGATCGGTTGTCGCCCATGAAGGCAGTGTCGGGTATCAATTACGCCGATTTATGGCGCGCAACTTGTTAGCGGTTGGCGCCAGCGTCATCGCGCTCACCGGTCTCGCGGTCGCGATTGCGACGATCACGACTTTATATTTCCAGGCACAAACAGCCGAGCGTGAAGCCAGCCAACGGTTTGAAGATGTCCGCAGCCTGTCAAACACCGTGCTTTATGACATCTACCCCGAGATAGAAGATTTACCAGGGGCAACAGCCGCCAGACGCAAACTGGTTGAAGCCGCGCAATCCTATCTCGATAAACTGGCGCATGATGAGCGCGCCTCCCCGGCTTTAACGTTGGAGACCGGCAAAGGCTTTACCGAACTTGCCAGCATCATGGGCAGCCCGAGCCGCAGTGCGTTTGAAGAAACTGAACTCTCCGCACAACATTTCGCCACAGCCACCCAATTATTGCACAAACTTGATAATGATGAGGCGACACCGGCGGCGTTATTTGCTTTGGGCAATCTCCATTATGGCATCGCCGACTTAGAGTTCGGCAATGATGATGATAAAGCGCTAGCAGAATTTACCAAGGCCCAAGCCTATCTTGAGCGGGGTCTTGTTCTTGCCCCGGATGATCCTGATTTAAACTTGCGTCATTTTTCCACGCGCGTCTCCATGGCCGATCTCTCCTATCATGATGATGATCAGCAAGGGGCCCGCGAGGCGCTTCGTAAGATCATTTCTGATATTCAGATGTCTGTTCATCTGGACAAAGAGAATGTCGAAAAATACCTGTTGCTGAATCGGTCATACCGGTTACTCGGGCTTTCTTTGGTCAATGAAGAGGCAACACGCGATCAAGCCCCGGCGCAAAACAAATTGGCCCTTGAAAACATTTTAGCAGCGCAAGTAAAAATGCCAAAAAGCAATCACATCAATGTAGAAGCGGCCAAATCTTATCGCGACCTGGCCTTTGCCTCTTATATGAACAACAGCCATGAAGAGGCCGTGATCGACTATCAGCGTGCAATTGATATTTTGACAAAAATCACCAGCTTCGATCCAGATGATCAAAGCTCCGCCCTCACCCTAATCTATTATAAAGGCGAAATCACCGCGCCCCTGAGCAGCCTTAAGCGCTACAAGGAAGCTGAGACTTTATTGCTAGACGTGCGCAGCGCCTATGAGCAACGCCTAAAAGATGAGCCAAAAAATGGCAAGAGGATGCGCAATCTCTGGGTCCATAATTACTTCCTAGCCTCCCATTACAAGTTGCGCGAAGACACCCCTCGCGCGTGTAAACATATTGACGAAATGGGCCGTTTTATCGAGATGATGCGCGCCGCCGGCACCTTGCAGGAATTGGATGAAAATAATTGGGCTGGTGTCATCAAGAGTGAATATGATTTTTGCCAGCCAAGCGATT
>JAZGEB010000229.1:0-5315 GCA_036478515.1 Parvularculaceae bacterium
GCCCGCGATGCAAAAGCAGATATGGTTGGTTTTGTATTTGTTGATGAAAGCCCGCGCCATGTCAGCGCCCAAACGGCGCGCGACTTAACCCCGCATCTTGGCGCCATGGCCAGTGTCGGCTTATTTGTAAATCCGAGTGATGACCAATTGCAACACACGGCTGACCTAGTCGAGCTCGATTATATCCAACTGCATGGGGCAGAAACGCCAGAACGAATGCAGCGGATTAAAACCCTGACCGGCAAGAAGCTGATTAAAGCAATTGGTATTGGCAGCGCTGATGATATTCCAAAATCCGACGCCTATCATGGCATCGCCGATTATCTGATCCTTGATGCCAAGCCACCGGTTGGTGCAAGCCGCCCTGGCGGGCTTGGGGCAAGATTTGATTGGACCTTGCTAAATAAAATCAGCGGCCAAACCCCATGGCTCTTATCTGGCGGGCTGACGCCAGAAAATGTCACGGCTGCCGTCTTGGCCGTCCACGCCCTACCGGGATATACTGGTGTTGATGTTTCGACCGGGGTGGAGCGCACCAGCGGAAACAAAGACGCCGCGTTGATATCGAGCTTTGTTACCTATGCGCAAAAGCCCTAAGGATAATTCGAGTGATGCCAGATAAAAAATCCCAAAAGACACCAAATTCACTTCGCAATGGCCCTGATGAGCAAGGCCGGTTTGGTATTTTTGGCGGGCGCTTTGTTCCCGAAACCTTGATGCCGCTGATCCTCGACCTTGAACAGGAATATAAAGCAGCCAAAGCCGATCCCGACTTCCAAACCGAATTGGATTATTTCCTAAAACACTATGTCGGTCGACCCTCGCCGCTATATTATGCAGAACGATTGACCACCCATGTCCGCACGACAGCGGCCAAAGGCAAAGGCGCAAAGATTTATCTAAAGCGCGATGAGCTCAACCACACCGGGGCGCATAAAATCAATAATTGCATCGGCCAGATTTTGCTCGCGAAGCGAATGGGCAAAACCCGGATTATTGCCGAAACCGGGGCCGGGCAGCATGGTGTTGCCACCGCCACCGTCTGCGCCCGGTTTGGTCTGCCGTGTACGGTTTATATGGGGCAAACGGATGTCGAGCGGCAAAAACCGAATGTGTTTCGGATGAATTTGCTCGGGGCCAAGATCACCCCGGTGACGTCTGGCACGGGCACCTTGAAAGACGCCATGAATGAAGCGTTGCGCGATTGGGTAACCAATGTCGAGGACACATTCTACATCATCGGCACCGCCGCAGGCCCGCATCCTTATCCGGAGCTGGTGCGGGACTTTCAATCTGTGATCGGACATGAAGCAAAGCAGCAAATGCACCAAGCTGAGGGCCGCTTGCCTGATGTGATCATGGCGTGCATTGGCGGCGGCTCAAATGCGATCGGGCTGTTCCATCCCTTTTTGGATGATAAAGAGGTCGAAATCATCGGGGTCGAAGCTGCTGGCCACGGGGTCGACACCGACAAACATGCAGCCAGCCTAACTGGCGGCCGTCCCGGTGTGCTGCATGGTAACCGGACTTATTTGTTACAGGATGATGATGGGCAAATCGCTGACGCCCATTCGATTTCTGCCGGCCTCGATTATCCCGGCATCGGCCCGGAGCATTCCTGGCTACATGAAATTGGCAGAGTTAAATATGTCTCCTGTACAGATGAAGAGGCACTTGAGGCGTTCCAAACTTGTTGCACATTGGAAGGAATAATCCCGGCGTTGGAACCAAGCCACGCCCTCGCCAGAGCCTTGGACAAAGCGGCGACAATGGACGCGGATAAAATCCTGCTGTTGAATATGTGTGGCCGCGGTGACAAGGATATTTTCGCGGTTGCTGATGCGTTGGGACGTGAAATATAAAACCGCGGCGCTGATATATTAACCATATAATTGCTCGCATTAATCATATTACACACTTGTAGATTGTTTGCTCTAAACAACTAACACCTTATTGGAACGTATAGTGACTATTTAACTAATGCTGTTGCAAAAATACACTTGATTTTAACCAACCCCCTAGCGTCTACTTTAATCAGTTAGTAACCAATGGGGGTGTTTCCGTGAAAAACACAATAAAAATACTGGCGGCACTCGTCGCCATGACGACAGCCATTTTTTCATCTGCATCTGCAGCAGTGATCGTTTTGGATTTTGAGGGCATCGCGCCATATCCAAACAACAATGACATTGCGATTAGTGATTTCTATAATGGTGGTACATCTGGTGCTGGCCTGTCCGGCGTCAATCACGGAATTGGCTTTAGCGACAATGCGCTATTGATCTGCTTGAACTCACAAACTGTAGGTTGTTCGAACACATCACATGGCGGGTTAAACCCTGGCTCTGAAGAAGGGGGCTTGTATTTTGTTTCAGGCGCTGAAACATTCATGAATGTCGTGGCTGGTTTTGCTGATGGTTTTTCGTTTAACTATACTGCGATAAATAATTCTGGTATCGTCAATGTCTATGATGGGTTGAACGGAACCGGCAATGTACTGGCGACGATTAATCTGGCGACCACACCTTCAAATTGTTCTGGTTTTAACGCAGGGTTCTGCCCCTTCGTTGCAATCGGCGTCCAGTTTGCTGGCATCGCGCAATCGGTCGGCTTTGGCGGCGTTGCCAATCAGGTTGTGTTTGATGACATTACTTTCGGGTCAGACATTGTTGGCGGTGATCCTGTGCCTCTGCCAGGCGCAATCCCGTTCATGATCACTGGCCTTGCTGGTCTTCGGGCAGCAACTCGCAAGAAGAAAAAGCAATCGGCCTAACTGATTTCTTTTAAAAACTAAACACGAGGGAAAGCCTGCATTTTTACGATGCAGGTTTTTTCTTATCGCTCTTCTGGGGTCCTATCTGGCTCGACCCAGTCGCGCCGCGCGGGTACACTGAACAAATGTTCTTTGGTGAAATACCGAAACATATAATCCGGTTTAGTTAAGTCCGATTTCAATAGCGCAGTCACCTTTGCACTCAGCAATTGGTCCGCTTGATCGCGCAAGAAACCATCGATTTCCCGCAGCATAAAAATCGTAATCGTGTGATGATAGCCATCGCTATTAGAGTTCTCGACCCCGGTGGCTTCATTATAAGCGCGGATGATATCAGGCATTTGCTGCTCCGCGCCTGCCAGCCCGACCTCATCGATCATCGCGGCCCCGGCGACCAGATGCGCGCAATGGGTCCATTCTGACTTCGGCAGGGAGCGAACTTGCACGCCGGCATAGATGTGATCGATATGACGAGCCTCTACCGGATCGCCTGCAAAAAGTCGTTTCATGATTGGCTTTTCCTTATGCTCGACGCGCCGAGCATGCTAAGCGGCGGATATGACCAGAATAGACGACACCTTTGCCCAGCTGAAAACCGAAAACAAGGCGGCTTTCATCGCCTTTATGATGGCTGGCGATCCTGATTATGACGCCTCTTTGTCCCTCCTCAAACAATTGCCCGCTGCCGGGGCAGATGTGATTGAACTGGGGGTCTGCTTTACTGATCCGGTTGCAGACGGCCCCGCCATTCAAGCCGCAGGATTACGCGCGCTAGATGCCGGGCATACGCTTGCAAAAACTTTGCGCATGGTTCGTGACTTTCGTATCGATAACAAAATAACCCCTATCATTCTTATGGGATACTATAACCCGATCTATGTTTTTGGCGTGGAGACCTTTTTGACCGAAGCCAAAGAGACCGGGGTCGATGGCCTGATTGTGGTTGATTTACCGCCGGAAGAAGACGCTGAGCTGTGTCTTCCGGCCAGAGCCGCCGGGATCGACTTTATCCGCCTCACCACCCCCACAACAGACGATAAGCGCTTGCCGGCAGTGATCAACAATAGTTCAGGCTTTGTCTATTATGTCTCGGTTGCCGGGATCACCGGCGCCAAAGCGGGCGACACCGCTGATATTGGCACTGCGGTCACCCGAATTGGCCATGCCGCAAAGCTCCCGGTCGCCGTCGGATTTGGCATCAAAACCCCAGATCAGGCCCGCGCCATAGCAAAAATAGCGGATGGTGTGGTCGTTGGCTCGGCTCTAGTTGATCTTCAGGCCAAATCCGAGGGTGACCCGATCGAGGTGCTCGCCCATGCCAGAGCTTTGGCTGACGCCATCCATAACGCCCGAAAAAGCCGCTGACCCCCTTTGAAAACACGCTGACAAGCGTTACATACTCTATATTGGCGTAATAAGACGGGAACACCCATCCATGAACTGGCTCTCAGATATCACCCTTCCGGGCATTAAAAAAATATTTCGGAAGCAAGACGATAACTCAGACACCCTTTGGACCAAATGCGGCTCCTGTGCCGAGATGATTTTCGAAAAAGACCTCGCCGGCACCCAGCATGTCTGTCCGGCTTGCGGTCACCATATGAAATTGACGCCGAAGGAACGCCTCGATCACCTGTTTGATGATGGCCAATGGCATAAAATCGAGCTGCCAGATGTCCCGGCTGACCCGCTGAAATTCAAAGACGAAAAGAAATATGCTGACCGGCTGAAGGATTATCGCAAACGCACGGGCGAAAAAGATGCGCTGGTGATCGGTTCTGGTACCCTCAACGCCATCCCAGCGGTGTGCGTGGTGCAGAATTTTGCCTTTATGGGCGGCTCAATGGGCATGGGACTGGGCGAAGGCATCCTGACCGCTGCTGAAACCGCAATCAAACGCAAATCAGCCCTGATTATTTTTACCGCCTCTGGCGGCGCGCGAATGCAAGAGGGCATCCTCTCGCTCATGCAAATGCCGCGCACCACCATTGCCGTGCAGATGCTCCGCGAAGCCGGGCTGCCCTATATTGTCGTCCTGACCAACCCGACAACCGGCGGTGTCACGGCCTCTTATGCGATGCTCGGGGATGTCCAATTGGCCGAACCCGGCGCGCTGATCGGTTTTGCCGGTCCGCGGGTGATTGAACAAACCATCCGTGAAAAATTGCCCGAAGGCTTCCAACGGGCTGAATATCTCAATGAACATGGCATGGTCGATTTAGTCGTCTCACGCGCTGAGATGAAGCAAACCCTGTCCAACCTAATCCGTGTCCTGACCAAGCACGGCGCTAAGGCCAGCCATCGCGATCCGGTTGTCGCGCTACCTAGTCCCGGAGCCAAGCAAGTGCCGGAAGAAATTGATGTCGAAGTACTCGACAAGGCAGCGGAATAAAACCCTGACCCCACCACTAGCGCATTCAGATGATGTTCAGGCCTTATTAGCCCGGCTGGCTGAGCGCCGCCCACGCAAAATTGACCTTGGCTTGGACCGGGTCATCCGGGCGCTTGCCCGGGTTGGCAATCCACAAGACCATTTACCCGC
>JAZGEB010000230.1:0-2348 GCA_036478515.1 Parvularculaceae bacterium
ATTAGCGTCGGACCAAATTCCAGTGGGGCGTGGGCGATCATTAAACCGCGCCTGATATTCATCATCCAAGGAGGCCAACACAGCGCCTGCGCTATCACGCATGGTGAAAGAAACCGCCGCGCCGCCCGCATAGATAGAGCGAGCGCTTAAACCTGGCTCATCGCTATAATCGGTCATTGTCGGGGCGCTGGATTGGACTTCCGAGAGGCGGGTTTCAATGGTCAGGACATCGCTGCCGGGGGCATCGACAAGGGTCCTTGTTTTGCCGATTTCGCGGGCTAATTGGCGTTCGAGATAATCAGCGCGGTCATTTAAGTCTTTTTGCGAGACCCGGCGCGGCTCACTGCCAAAGCGCGAAGGTCTATCGCGTTGCAGCAATGACGCGTCAAACTTTACCGGCGCGATATAGACCTTGTCATAGCTGGCAAGATTGGCATCAGGGCTCAAGCTGGCGCTATCAAAGCCTTTGGCAAAGGAGCCGGCACCGGTCTCAACCGTGGTGCAAGCGCCAAGGCCGCCAAAGCCAGCGACGACAGCCATGGTGAAAAGTGTTCTGCGAAATGAAAGGGTCATTTTTTGCTTCCTCCGGTTGGTCTTTGGATTGATATGGTCTTGAATTTCAAGATTACTATAGCAATTATAGGCGATGTGAGGAAATCACAACTTTTGAGGGGGCGATCGAGACCAAATATGATGACCAAGTCCGACGCTAAATCCCCGCAATCGTTCAGACCCCTGACCTTTTTGGCAATCGGGTTACTGCGGATTTATCAATGGACATTGTCGCCGTTTTTTGCCGCCATCGGGGTGCGCTGTCGGCATTTGCCCACTTGCTCGCATTATGGCTGCGACGCTTATGCCCGGCATGGGTTTTGGATTGGCAGTTGGCTGACATTGTCGCGGCTGTTGCGTTGTCATCCGCTTGGCACGCATGGGTTTGATCCGGTGCCCGAAGAGATGCCGCCAGTTGGCTGGCGGTATTGGCGCCATGGCCGATGGAGCTGGCGCGCTAATCCGCCTCAACCAAATAGTAACGATGTTTCGTAACTGACTATTATACCTTCAAGGGCGATACTCGCCGGTGATGTTTTTAACCAGTCTTACACCAGCCGAATTTGCCGCGACATTTTCAATTTTCGCGGTGGCTTTTGCCGCGCGTAGTTGGCCGATGCTGGGTTTTGCTGGCGTTGCGGTGCTTGCCATTGGTCTTGCGCTCGGATTTGGCCTGCACATGGCGCCAAGTATTTTGGTGATATATTCCTGTGTTGCCGGCTTTGCCCTGCGAGTTGTCACGCTGGTTTTACGCAAAGCAACAAGAGCTCGGTTGGCGGCCAAAGGTTTGAGCGACAATGCCCGTGTTGCGGGTCGCAAATTGGTCTTGATCGGTGTGTTTTTGGGCTACCCTGTCGCGATGCTGGTTGCGCCATTTGTGGTGGCCTGACCGCCCTTGCCAAGCCCCTATAGTTGGGTCAAGCTTATCCCTTGAAAATTATATCGAGGGGTCGATCATGGTATTGAAAAAATTCTTGGCAGGCTTTGGCCTTGCCTGTAGTACCGCGTTGTTTTGTGTCGCACCAGCGATAGCGCAAAATACGCTACCGGGGGCACCGGGGCCAGGGGGAGATATTCCCGATGATGCCAGCATTTTTTCAAATGCTGATTTGGTGGCTGATGGTTACATCATGTTCGATATAGCGCAGATGAAAAAACTATTTGGGCAAATTGGTTATGAGGTCGTGGAAGAATCAAATCTCAGTGCCGCTGAAAATGGTGGCATCAATTCAACAGTCGTGATCATGGCCAATGATTATTTAGCCCATGTCTTCCTTTTTCAAGATTGTGATGGTGCTGGTTGTGCTTGGTTTCAATTAATCAATCCAATCCCGACGGCAGAACATAATATTCCGATCACACTGAGCGATATCAATGAGTTTAATCAAGCAATGCCATACGGACATGCAACCTTTGAAGAGGGGGCGAATATGGCGGTGCGCCTCTCTATGAAGACCCTGCCTAAATGCGATACGGCCTGTATTGAAGAGCAAGTCGGCGCTTATTTAAGTACGGTTGACGTCACCCATGAGATTTTATTGGAATTGAAGAACGGGGCCAACACGGTCTTGAACGATGATCTGCCCGATAGATTTGCCCTAAGATCTACTGCACCAATTGTGAAGACCGGCGTGGCAAGCGGGGCAGTGTCAGCACTTCGCCATGACGGGCTTGGGTTTAATCTGGAAGATTTCCAAAAAACTGGTGTTGTCAGCGATTTAATTGCTTGGCCAGAAGCAACCAGCAAGGGCAAGTTTCCGCCTTTGCTTGAGCCGGTCGAGCGGCATTAATTTTCA
>JAZGEB010000231.1:0-8368 GCA_036478515.1 Parvularculaceae bacterium
GCCGCCAGTCTTTCAGCTTGTGGCGGGGCCAATAAGGCGAAAACGGACGACCCGGTTGCTGAGCCTGCCGGGGCTCCTATCGAAAAAGCCGCTGATGCGATCAGTCCGGATCAGGTTTTCCAATCCCTGCTCGATGAGCATTGGGCCTGGATTATGGCGCAAAACCCGACCTTTGCCACTAGTCTTGGGGTCCGGGATTATGATGATCAGCTCGGCGACCCGTCTTTGGCAGCTTACGAGGCAGAGGTCGTTGCGCAAAAAGAATTTCTGACGCGTTTTGAAGCGCTCGATCCTGCCCTGCTTTCTGCGGATAATCGCCTCAACCGTGATCTGATGCTGCTTGAGTTGCGCAACAATGTTGCGGCGGCGGCTTTTGGCGGCAAATATATGAACATCACCAATCGCGGTGGCCCGCATATGTCGATGACCAGGCTTGCAGATCGGCTGCCGTTTTTCACACATGTCGATTATCAAAGCTATGTTAAACGCTTGGCGGCCGTGCCCTCTTACATGGAAAAAGCAACGGCGCGCTCAAGGGCCGGGGTCAAAGCTGGGTGGGTGCAACCTTGTGCCCCTATGGCTGGTTATGAAAAATCGATCAGCACTCATATTGTTGACCAAGCCGAAGATAGTACGTTTTTGAAGCCTTTCAAGAAAAAGCCAGCGACGATGAGTGATGCGGATTTCGATGCGCTTCGAACCCAAGCAGCGTTTATCATTGGCGGCGAGATTATTCCGGCGCTGGAAAAGTTTGAAACTTTCTATACGACAGAATATATCCCCGCCTGTCGTCAGGAAATTGGCACGTCGAGCATGCCCGGCGGACCTGCTTACTACGCCCACCGCGTCAAGCTGTTCACGACCACAAATCAGACCCCCGACGAAGTTCATAATATTGGCCTTAGCGAAGTCGCGCGCATCCGTGCTGAGATGGAGGTCGTCAAAGACGAAGCCGGGTTTAAAGGGTCGTTCAAAGACTGGCTGAATTTCTTACGCACTGACAAGCAATTCTATTTCAAAACCGGGGAAGAGCGCCTCGCGGCGGCGGCGGTGATTGCCAAGAAAATGGATGGTGAATTGCCCAATCTGTTTACTCGGTTTCCGCGGATGCCTTATGGGGTCAAGGAAATTCCGCTCGATATCGCAGAAAAAACCACGACAGCTTATTACAGCCAACCGGCTGGCGATGGCTCTCGGGCTGGATATTATTACGTCAACACAACCTTGCTCGAGACCCGACCAAAATATGAACTGGAAGCTTTGTCTTTGCATGAAGCTGTTCCGGGGCATCATTTCCAGATTGCCTTGGCGCAAGAGCTAGACCTGCCGCAGTTTCGCAAACATGGCGGTTTTACCGCCTTTGTTGAAGGCTGGGGGTTATATTCAGAACGGCTCGGTTTAGAGACTGGGTTTTACCAAACGCCATACACAAATATGGGGCGGCTTTCATATGAGATGTGGCGCGCCTGTCGCTTGGTCGTCGATACCGGCATCCATGCCAAAGGCTGGACCCGGCAACAGGCGATTGATTATATGGCGGAGAACTCTGCCTTGTCGCTGAACAATATCACCACGGAAGTCGACCGCTATATCACTTGGCCGGGGCAGGCGCTGGCCTATAAAACTGGTGAGCTTAAAATCCGTGAACTGAGGGCTTTTGCGGAAAAAGAATTGGGCGAGAATTTTGATGTTCGCCATTTTCACGACAAGGTTTTGGAAAATGGCGCAGTGCCATTATCAGTTTTAGATGACATAATCCGCAGCTGGGTTGCTGCAACTAAAAAGGAAAAATAAATATGACGATTACTTTATGGTGTCTGTTTGTGGCCGGTTTATTGGTGGCAATCACCAAAATGCCATTAGTGGCGGCGCAGAAGAAATCTGGCGGCTATGACAATGCGAATCCACGGGCGCAACAGGCGAGCCTCACAGGTTGGGGTGCACGGGCACTGGCCGCGCATCAAAATCAGCTGGAGAGCTTTCCCTATTTTGCTGCCGGGGCTTTGGTTGCAACAGTGATGAAGGTTGACCCGGTGATCGCCGGATATTTGAGCCTGACTTATATCGCTGCGCGATTGGCTTATATGTTTTTGTACATCAGTAACATCCACGCTTTACGATCCTTAGTTTGGTTCGTTGGATTTGGTGTATCGCTTGCCCTGATCTGTAGTCCTGCATGGGCTGGTGTGTAGCGGAGGTGAGGGAGGGGATAGATTTTATTAGTCCATCGCTTCCCAACTTTCTCATCTCGATTTTGCGTCGGGATGCAATGCATTCCAGTCAGACAGACGAATGTCTCAAATTCACCTGACGACGGACAGGCCCATGATCTCCTCATTCACTGCCTATTTTGAAAATTTTCCTTTCCTTGCCAGCGCCGCCCCTTATCTGGCTTTGGCGTTAGCGATCATCGGCTTGGCGGCTTTGGCGATGGTCGCAAACATCATCACCAAATATCTGATTGTTGGCGCCATTCGCAAAATTATCAAAAAAACCTCGTCCGCACGCGATGACATTCTTACCCGGCGCAAAGTGTTTAGCCGGTTATCCCATTTTGCCCCGGCATTGGTTATCTACGTCCTCGGTCCCCGCTTTCTTGACGGCTATCCTGCAATTGCGAATGGCATCACTACTTTTTCCCTGATCTATCTGACGATCATTATTGTGTTGTTTCTTGATGGTTTGATGAATGCCGGCGAAGAAATTTATCGCAGCTACAAAATCTCCAGAACATTCCCGATCAAGAGCTTTGTGCAAGTCGCCAAGCTGATCCTCTATTTTCTAGGATTTGTCGGTGTCCTGTCCTTAATCATGGGTAGATCTCCGCTGACATTTTTTGCCGGTTTTGGGGCGCTCACGGCGGTGTTAATGCTGGTTTTCAAAGACCCAATCCTTGGCTTTATCGCTGGCATTCAACTCTCGGCAAATAAGATGGTCGCGGTTGGCGACTGGGTAGAAATGCCAAGATATGGTGTCGATGGAGATATTATTGAAATTGGTTTGACCACGGTTAAAATACGAAACTTCGATAAAACCATTACCACCATCCCCACCCAATCAATGATAAATGACAGTTTCAAAAACTGGCGCGGCATGGAAGAGACCGGCGGTCGAAGGATCAAACGGTCTGTGTTTATCGATGTTTCTTCGATAAAGTTTTGTGATGCCCAAATGCTTGAACGCTTTTCAAATATCCAGTTTATCGCAGACTATATTGCGAAAAAGGATAAGGAACTTGCGGCGTTTAATGCGGAATTTCCCACCGATACAGACAGCCTCGTAAATGGTCGTCGATTGACCAATGTCGGAACCTTTCGGGCCTATACGGAAGCTTATTTGCGGGGGCACCCAAATATCAGTAAAGACCTTACGCTGTTGGTTCGCCAATTACAGCCAACAGAATATGGTCTGCCGATCGAGATTTATGCCTTCACCAATGTAACCGACTGGCTTGAATATGAGGCGATTATGGCCGATATTTTCGACCACATCTTGGCCAGCGCCAGAGAGTTTGAGTTGAGAATCTATCAAAACCCCACTGGCAATGACTTTGGTAAATTGGCTCCGTGACGGTTCATCACGAACCGGAACTGACGCCCTTTGGCTTAAAACGGCACCACTGAATATCGCCTAGTATAATGCAAATACCCAACATTGACGCCTGCGCGAACCCCAACACCAGTGCGGATCGGCGCTAAAATAGTCCGGCCATTTTGTTGGTAATTGGTGCCAACACCGCCAACCACATAATATGATCCGTCTACGCCGGGATAGCGCCGGAATATCGCATCTGTACTATTTAAATTATAAATCAGGGTGAACACTTTGGAAGCATTGGCGCCAGCGTCAAAGCCGACCGAAGGGCCGCTCCAGAATACTTTTACCGGGGCTTTGCCAGGTTGATACAAGTGACCTTTGCCGTAACGTAAACCAACGCCGATTGCGGCAGATGCTTCTTCGCCAGCAATATATGCTTGCGGGTCGCCTTGGTCACTGAACACCCGGTTCAAGACATCCGCTAATCCAGCAGAAGCGCCGCCTAAAAAACGTTCGGCTTCATCTGAAACAGTGCCTTGGTCATAAGTTTTGTAGCCCTCTTTGGTTTGGGCTTGTTTTTGCGCAGGTTCTGGCGGGCTGGCGCAAGAGGCCAACGAGCCAGCTACGGCGATCAGGCCTGACGCGAGAATAATCTTTAAGGCATGTGCTGTCATTTTTTCTCTCCTCATTCCTTCGCTCTTGATTTGTTCATGGGCGGCGAAGGCTCTCTTAATGCTTGAGTATAGCCTGCTATTTGCACCTATTGAAAGTGGCTTTATCACAAAGCAGGCCAAGCCCCTGAATAAATTGAACGCTTATACTTTAAACGCCTTTTGTTCGGTGATAATCCAGTCCATCGGCTGGTCGTGATCCTCAGGGGATAGCGCGGCGATTTCCTGTAAGGCATAGCCATAGCCAACCGCTGTAACGGCTTTGGTGGTTCGTAATTTCATCAGGGTACGGTCATAATACCCGCCGCCCATGCCCAGTCTTGTGCCGTCTTTTTTCCATGCCACGAGAGGGCAGACGACGATATCCGGGGTCATTTCAGGCGCTGTTTCAGGCGGTGTTTTAATCCCGAGAATGCCGTCACGAAGCGGCGTCTCGTGGTCAAATAGTCTGAACAGGAGAGCTTCATTTTTTCCAACCACCACGGGTAAGCAAATCCGGTTACCATGATAGCGCAGGGCCTCAACCAGGGGCCAAGTATCCATTTCATTGCCGACGCAATGATACACCGCGACGACCTGATCCGGGGCGGGGGCGAGGTCGCGCATTAAATGGGCGGCGGCATGGGCTCCAGCTGAGGGGTGCTTGGTTTTGGCTGTCGCGCGGCGATTTTCGCCCAAGGCTCGCAACGGCGCTTTCAAGTCGATACCACCCAATCCGAACACCATTTTTTTCGCGTTTCGCTTTCGCTTTAAAAAAGTGCCACCCTGGCCGTTGGATTTTAAATCGCCCTGAACCCTAAGGTTTAGGTGGGCACCACATAAGTTAGGCCACGGCCAGTCGCAGAGGCGGTTCCCGAGTTGATTGTAAGGCTCTGGGGATAAATTCCTGACGAGCCGGGCAGCCAGTTATAATTAGGCTGCAATGCCCAGATGATCAAGATGCCTCATCAAGAAGCTTGGTCGAGGCGGCCAGTGACTTCACGCACTTTTTTGGCTGCGGTGGCGATGATCTCAGCAGCGCCATCTTCGTTAATCGTGCCGGTGTTTTGTTCCATATCACGCAAACGTTGCTTGGTTTCGAGCAAATCATCACACACCGTCAGGCCCGCAAGCAGCATTAACCGACTATCGGCGACATTGCCGATCTGATCGGACAGAGATTGGACATGACCATCGAAATAGCGCGCTAACTCAAGCAAGCGCTCTTCTTGACCATCATCACAGGTGATTTTGTAATTGACGCCATTTATCGGGATAGAAACTTCTGCCATGTCAATTCCGTACCTTTGAGCAGCTCACCAAGGAAAGGTGTTGTCTGCTATTTGTTGAGGATGGTTTTCAATTCACCGATGACGCCGGCCAAATCCTTGGCCACAGCTTCGGCTTCGGAGCCCGCTGCCGCCGCTTGTTTGCGATAGAGTTGCACGGTTTCAGCGTCTTCTGAATTGTTTAGCTGGTTCATTTCAACCCGCATGTTAAGTTCGTCGAGAGCCGCTTTTAGCTCTTGAACAGCACTTTCTAATTTGGCCATTGCCCTTGATGCTCCAGTAGATTGCCCCAATCATCCCATTCTCGGCGATGAAGCTTTATTTTAACGACAAAATTAGGGCGCTGTCTAGTAATGCCCTAATGGCTTCGATTTTATTGACATAATCTGCTAAATGCATCGTTTTTTGTCCCAGAACTTCACCGCATTCTTGACCCGTCTTGATGGCCATTGCATGAAACTGGAAAGGACGGCCCTGCTCACCCCCAGAAGGCTGTCTCATTGGGCTGTAGCGGCCTGATTATCGCTTATTTTAAGGACCACTTCATGGCCACCCCCTCTGCTGAAATGATGCCTAAAATGTCCGCCGCCATCGCTGCGCTCTCGATGGATGCCGTGCAAAAGGCAAATTCTGGTCACCCCGGCATGCCGATGGGCATGGCCGATGTCGCCACGGTCTTGTTTTCTAATTTTCTCAAATTTGAGGCCAAACATCCCCGCTGGGCAGATCGGGATAGGTTTATCCTTTCAGCCGGGCATGGCTCGATGTTGCTCTATGCCTTGGCTTATCTGACCGGTTATGACGATATGTCGCTCGACGACATCAAGAATTTTCGCCAATTAGGCTCGAAAACAGCCGGTCACCCGGAATATGGCCATGTCGATGCGGCGGAGACCACCACCGGCCCCCTCGGCCAGGGAATTGCTAACTCGGTTGGCTTTGCCATGGCCGAGGCGCATTTGGCGGCCCGTCATGGCGCCGATATAGTCGACCATTATACCTATGTCATCGCAGGCGATGGTTGCTTGATGGAAGGTTTAAGCCAAGAAGCGATTGGCTTGGCCGGACATTTACAGCTGCGCAAGCTGATTGTGTTGTGGGACGATAATGACATTACCATTGATGGCGCCGTCTCATTGTCTGATCGAACCGATCAGCGGGCCCGGTTTGAAGCGTCTGGCTGGGAGACCATGGCTTGCGATGGTCATGATATGGCAGCGATTGACCGCGCGATTACCGCGGCGCAAAAATCTGACAAGCCAACATTGATTGCTTGCAAGACAATTATTGGCAAAGGCGCAGGGGCCAAAGCCGGAACCAATAAAGCCCATGGCGCGCCGCTTGGCGAAGAAGCGATTGCAAATGTCCGCGACAGCCTCGATTGGCCCCATGCACCGTTTGAAGTGCCTGACGATATTTTAGCCGCATGGCGCGCGGTCGGCTCACATGGCTCTAGTGCCCGGGCCGAGTGGCAACGACGGTTACAAGCGTCATCGCAAAGTGATGAGTTTAGCGCTGCGATCAAAGGCGATTTTTCCAGCGGGCTTAAACAGGCGTTCAGCGCTTATAAGGCCAAACTGTTCGCCGACCCGGTAAAAGTCGCCACCCGCAAAGCCTCTGAAATGGCGTTAGAAGTAATCAATACCGTGGTGCCGATAACCATCGGCGGCTCAGCTGATCTCACCGGATCAAACAATACGCTGACCAAAGATCTCGGGATTTTCAGCGCCGCGGATTATGCCGGGCGCTATGTTTATTGGGGCATTCGCGAACATGGCATGGCGGCGGCGATGAACGGCTTGGCCTTGCATGGCGGCGTGATCCCTTATGGGGGCACGTTTTTCTGCTTCACTGATTATTGCCGCCCATCAATGCGGCTTGCGGCCTTGATGGGGGTGCGGTCGATTTATGTCATGACCCATGACTCGATTGGCCTTGGCGAAGATGGTCCGACCCACCAACCGGTTGAGCATTTGGCCGCGTGCCGGGCGATCCCGAACCTGTATAATTTCCGCCCTTGCGATGTGGTCGAAACTGCCGAGTGTTGGCAACTGGCTTTGGGTATGGAGAGTAATCCGAGTAATTTGGTCCTGACCCGTCAAGGCTTGCCGCAATTGCGCCGGGCCGGGGACGACAATATTTGCGCCCATGGCGGCTATATTCTGGCTGAATATGAAACTTATGATGTGACGCTGATTGCTTCTGGCTCTGAAGTTAGCCTTGCGATTGAAGCGCAAAGCCAATTGAAGGCGCAAAATATTCAAGCCCGCGTCGTGTCGATGCCATGCCTTGATTTGTTCCTTGAACAGACAGAAGACTATCAGCGCCAAATCCTCGGTGACAAGCCACGTGTCGCGATTGAAGCTGGCATTCGCATGGGTTGGGACCGGGTGCTCTATAGTTTTGACAATACAAAAGTCGATTTCGTCGGTATGGAGAGCTTTGGTGCCAGTGCACCAGCCCCAGATCTATTCAAACATTTTGGCATTACCGCGACAAATATCTGTGCCAAAGTCAAAGCCTTGCTCAGTTAAATCATTCTTATAGACGATCTCAAAGGAGAGATAATATGACAATAAAAGTAGCTATCAATGGGTTCGGCCGCATCGGTCGGTTGGCCCTGCGCTCGATGATTGAAAATAATCGCAAAGGCATCGAAGTTGTTGCGATTAATGATCTGGGCCCGGTCGAAACTAATGCCCATCTGGTTCAATATGATACCGTGCATGGCAAGTTCCCCAATGAGGTGAAAACCACCAAAGACACGATTGATGTCGGCACCGGACCGATTAAAGTGTTTGCCATTCGCGATCCCAAAGAGCTGCCATGGGGCGAAATGGGCATCGATATTGTGTTTGAATGTACCGGGATTTTTGCCTCGAAAGAAAAAGC
>JAZGEB010000232.1:0-2729 GCA_036478515.1 Parvularculaceae bacterium
AAGCTGGCGATGCTGATTTGATGGTCCAGCTGGAAGAGCGCGGCGAATTACCGATCCGGGTTTATAATGCCTTGGTCCCAGAAGCGCTTGACGATTTGATCGCGCGCAAAATCTGGTCGGTCAATGATGGCAAGGTCGAAACCAGAGCGGTGAAATTTTATGTCGATGGCGCGCTTGGCTCGCGCGGCGCAGCATTGGCGGCGCCCTATGCGGATGATCCATCCTCAAAGGGCCTATTGCTGATCAGCGAACAAGACGCTAAAGCCGCGTGGCAAAAAGCGCTTGATAATGGCATTCAAGTGACGACCCATGCGATTGGCGATCGCGGCAATGCTCTCGTGTTGCAATGGTACACGGATGTTTTGCGCAACTTCAATAACAAAGATTATCCCCGGTGGCGCATTGAGCATGCCCAGATTGTCAATCCTGATGACTACCATTTGTTTTATGATTTAGGCGTCATCGCCTCGATGCAACCCTCCCACGCGATTGGGGATTTGCACTTTGCCCCGGACCGTCTTGGCATGGACCGGTTAAACGGCGCTTATGCGTGGCGCAGTCTGATGGATGCCGATGCGATACTTGTCGGCGGGTCCGATGCACCGGTCGAGCGCGGCGATCCGATGGTCGAGTTTTATGCGGCAGTTGCACGTGAAGATTTAACCGGATTTTCCGGTCCCGGTTGGCACCCGGAAGAGGTTTTGACCCGCGAAGAAGCTTTACGGATTTTTACCTATAATCCAGCTATAGCGTCCTATAATGAAGATAAGCTCGGTCAGTTGAAAATTGGCCGAAAAGCCGACATTTCCATTTTTAGTGCTAACATTATGACCATCGAGGCAGATCAAATTCCGCTGACCAAAGCGGTGATGACGATTGTCGATGGCGAGATTGTGTTTGAGGGAAAGTAGGAGGCCCTGTTTTATGGGGTGTCTTGGGATAGATATTGGCGGCGTTATTATCCAAAAGGAGAAACATGCTAGTGATACATCATTTTTCTCGGATAATTTTCTAAACACGCCGGCCGTTGAAATTGCCTTCGCGACGATTGGGCAACTCTGCGCGCAACGCTACGGCCAAGAGATTTATCTCGTGTCAAAATGCGGTCCCAAGATCGAGGCCAAGACAAATCAATGGCTTAACCATACAGGATTTTATGCAGCGACGGGTGTCCTTCCAAACAACGTTCATTTCTGCCGTGAACGGAGCGACAAAGCGCCGATATGCGCCGCGCTTGGCGTTGATTGTTTTATTGACGACCGCACAGATGTGTTGCGGGCGCTGGATAGTGTTAAAACCCGGTTGCTGTTTGGGGCTCAGCATGAGGCGAGCTCCCCTTTGAAAACGGTTAAAGATTGGCATGAAGTGCGCGACTTACTATTGCCGTCGGCATAAACCAATAATGGCGCTCAACATTCTATCACATTCACCGCGAGACCGCCTTCGCTGGTCTCTTTATATTTGCGCGACATATCCAGTCCGGTCTGGCGCATGGTTTCGATGACCTGATCGAGCGAGACTTTGTGGCTTTCCGAGGCGCGCAATGCCAGCCTTGCAGCGTTGACCGCCTTGACCGCGCCGATGGCATTTCGCTCAATACACGGAATTTGCACGAGCCCGCCAACCGGATCGCAAGTGAGGCCGAGATTATGCTCCATGCCAATTTCGGCGGCATGTTCGATCTGCATTGGCGTGCCACCCCAAACCGCTGCTAACCCGCCCGCTGCCATCGAACAGGCAACGCCGACTTCTCCCTGGCACCCCATTTCAGCGCCAGAAATGGATGCGCGTTGCTTATACAACATGCCTATGCCGCCTGCGACTAACAGAAATTTTCTGATTTTTGTCTCGCAACTCTGCTCATCTTCAAGGCAATAAAATTTGATCACGGAAGGAATAATTCCAGCAGCACCATTGGTCGGCGCGGTGACGACCCGGCCGCCTGCGGCATTTTCTTCATTTACCGCCATGGCATAGACATTGAGCCAATCGAATAATTGTTCGCGTTCATTTGCCAGCGGTGTTTCGACGAGTTTCGCGAAGAGGGATGGCGCCCGGCGTTTGACCTCAAGGCCGCCCGGGAGCGTGCCATGGGTTTTCAAGCCGTGGTCAATGCAGGCATTCATCGCCGCCCAAATCGCGTCAAGGCCAGCAATGGTTTTAGCGCGCGGCCGCATCGCGTCTTCATTGCGTAGCATTATCTCGTCGATAGAGGTCGCGTGTTGGGTGCAAAGCTCTAATAATTCAGCGGCCGACCCAAATTCAAACGGCGCATCATTTTGTATGTCGATGCGATCATCCTTTGCCGGGCTGGTGAGCTGACGTTCTGTCGCGATAAACCCGCCGCCCACGGAGTAATATGTATCTTCAAAAAGGGACGTGCCGCCCTGATCAAGCAGCGTCAGTTTCATCTCATTGGGATGAAGGGCCGGAATAATTTCGGTGCGAAGGCGCAAATCATGGTCAGGGTCAAACTCAAGTTGCAACCCGCTGGGCAATTTCAACCGCTTGGTGGTGATGACTTGGGCATATGTTTTTTCGGCTTGATCGGGGTTCGTGGTTTCCGGGGCTAAACCAGAAAGACCGAGAATGATCGCTTTGTCTGTGCCATGGCCGACCCCGGTCAGCGCCAACGAGCCATGCAAATCGACGCGCAGGCGGGCCGCCTTTTCGAGCAGACCGGCGGCCTCAACATCTTTGATGAAGCGCAACCCGATCCGCATCGGCCC
>JAZGEB010000233.1:0-2742 GCA_036478515.1 Parvularculaceae bacterium
ACTTTGGGCGACCGCTTTTGCCGGGTCAAGCGGGTGGGCGCCTGGATAAAGCAAAGGTGACCCGATAGGGTTCAGATAAGGGATATTGAGGCAGATTACCACTTGCCCCGGCAATATAGCCCGATTACATGCAAGCCTATGACAAAAAAACCAAATTTACCCGTAAGACTGTGGCGCAAGCTGCCCTTTTCTGGCGCTGGCGGCGCTCTGGTCACCCATATTGATCTGGTCGGGACCATCGGCCCGGACAGCCGCACTGGCCGCAGCCTCAATTTGAAAAAAGTTGAGAAGGCGCTGGACGCGGCATTCAAGCCGAAAAATTTGCAAGCGGTGGCGATCTCGATCAACTCTCCCGGCGGCTCGCCGGTGCAATCAAGATTGATTCATGACCGGATCCGGTTGTTGGCGGCGGAGAAAAAAGTCCCGGTGTTGACCTTCATCGAGGATGTCGGCGCTTCAGGGGGGTATATTCTAGCGATTGCTGGCGACGAGATTTTCGCCGATGAAAGTTCGATTGTCGGCTCGATCGGGGTCATTGCCGGCGGCTTTGGCTTTGTTGAGGCAATCGACAAGCTTGGCGTTGATCGGCGGGTCTATACCGCCGGCAAAAACAAAAGCCAGCTCGACCCGTTCCAGCCGGAAAATAAGGAAGACATCAAGCGCTTCAAACAGATGCTCGATCTGACCCATGACATTTTCAAAGGTCTAGTCAAAGAACGTCGCGGAGCCAAGCTTGATGAAGCCCGCTCCGAAGAAATATTTTCGGGTCAGTTCTGGATTGCCGACCCAGCAATGGAGATGGGGCTGATTGATGGCATTGGTCATCTGCGTCAGGTGATTGAAAGCCGTTATGGCAAGGATGTCGAGATCAAGAAAATCGCCACCGAAGAAAAATCATTCGTGGCCAAACTACTTGGCGCAAAAATTCCGGGGATTGATAGCGGTGAGATTATCGCAGGGCTAGATGAAAAAGCGCATTGGTCAAGATTTGGGCTTTAAGTGCCTCACGCGTAGTCGCACAGGTTGTATTTTTCACCTATACCGCTCGCGCGCTCCCCACGGCTTGACCGTGGGGTCCATCACGGAAAAAAGCAATCCAGAACGGACCTCTCGTCGAGCGTTAAGGAGATAGGCCCCACAGGCATAAAATGGCCAAAACTTTAGTTGTCGGCTATGCTGCGAGGTGAGAGGATTGCCCATGTCTGCTTTTGCCACCTTACTGACCACTGCTATTGCCGCTATCGGCGCGGTTAAATTTGCCCGTTATGCGCAAAAACGCGCCGCACGCACGGAGGCGCATTTGCGTAATGCAAGTGACAAGGATCAGGTCACACTGGATGCTAAGCGCAATGCTGAAACCGGCGTGTTCGAGGCGAAATAAGCAAAGCCTTCCGGTTTTTGCGTCTTTTGCGAGCCGCTTTTTTATCCCCGCTTTTTTACTTGGCAGACCGGCCATTGGCACGATAAGCCAAGAGTCCGGGTTGAATATCCCGGACCTCAGATAAAGCGGATTATATGAGCAGGACTGATCACAAAGCTGGGAGGCAAATCGCCTTTATTGATTTGGAAGCCTCGGGCCTGGGTCCCCAAAGCTGGCCGATTGAAATTGGCTGGGGCTTTGTTGGCTGGGCCCCGCGGGCGATGCTGGTCAAGCCAGCGGATGCGTGGTCGATGAAGGCGTGGGAAAAATCCGCCGAAGAATTACACCAAATTTCGATTGACCAATTGCTGCGTGAGGGCAAACCGCCCTTGGAAGCAGCGTTGGTCTTAAACGCAGCGTTGGGCGGTGCTGAGGTTTATTCTGATGCGCCGGATCATGATGGCTTTTGGCTCTATCGCTTATATGAGGCGGCAGGCGTTAAGGCGAATTTCAAATTGCTCGATTTAACCAACCTGTTGGCGCCGCTGGCAATCAGCACGCCAGACGATCTGGTCAAACGCGCGCAAGCGATTGAACCACACACCCATCGGGCTGATCAAGATGTGCGTCACTTGATGGCGCTATATGATCTGGTGCTCGAAGAAGCGGGCCAAGCTTGACTGGTGGATCATCCTTGCGCGGGCGAACGCCAGCGAGGCCCGCATCGCGATTTGTCGTCGATTTGCCCGTGCGCGGCGGCGTTGTTGCGGGGTGGCATTGGCCCTCTCTTGGCGGCGATGACCGGCTGATTTTCCTGCATGCAAATGGCTTCACCGCGGGCACTTATCGCCAGTTTCTCACCCAGCTCAATTTTGACGGCGAAATTTACGGCGCTGATTTGCGCGGTCATGGTCGCGCGACTTTGGCAGCGGAGCCGGCAACCCTCCGGGGGTGGGATATTTATGCCGAGGATGTCGCTGCCTTGATCGCGGCGCTGCCTGCTTTTTCCGGCCGTCTATTCATGGCGGGTCACTCGCTTGGGGCGGTGGTCGCGGTGTTGGCGGCAGCAAAATTGTCCTTCTCAAGTGCTGGCTCAAGTGCTGGCTCAAGGTCTAGCTCGGTCGCGGGGATCGCTCTGTGCGAACCCGTATTATTTGCCCCCGTGATGCGGCGTTTTATCAGCCTTGTCGGGCGAACGCCGTTGCACCAATCGCTTAGCGGGCGGGTTCCTCTTGTCCGCCAGGCTAAAACCAGGCGGGCGACCTTTTCAAGCCGCGACCAAGCCGAGCAGCGGTTTGCCGTCAAACACCCGTTTAAGAAATGGGCCCCGGACTGCCTCAGTGATTATCTCGAAGATGGCTTACACGAACATGGCTCTGATA
>JAZGEB010000234.1:0-8516 GCA_036478515.1 Parvularculaceae bacterium
CTTCGGGCCGGGCGGTGATGGCGTTGATCTCCGCAAACTTGCGTCCGCGAGATATTTGCACCCGCAAAGCATTTGAAAATGCCGCCGCTGTGGTCGCTGCGACGGGCGGCTCGACCAATGGGGCGCTCCATTTACCGGCGATGGCCGCTGAAGCAGGGATTGATTTTCCACTTGAAGAAGTTGCGGCGATTTTTAAACAGACGCCGTATTTGGCGGATTTAAAACCCGGCGGGCAGTTTGTCGCCAAAGATATGGGCGAGGCCGGGGGCATGCCGATGTTGATGAAAACCATGCTCGACGGCGGGTTTTTGCATGGCGAGTGCATCACGGTGACCGGCAAAACGCTGGCCGAAAATCTTGACCGAGTGGAATTTGATTCGAAGCAAAAAGTCATCTACCCGGTGAGCAATCCGTTGTCGCCAACGGGCGGTGTCGTCGGGTTGATGGGCTCGCTTGCGCCGGATGGCGCGATTGTGAAAGTCGCGGGCATGAAAAATCTTGTGTTCAAAGGCCCGGCCAGAATTTTTGACTGCGAAGAGGATTGCTTTGCTGCGGTTGAAAAACGTCAGTACCAAGAAGGTGATGTTTTGGTTATCCGCTATGAAGGCCCTGTCGGCGGGCCGGGCATGCGCGAAATGCTCTCAACCACAGCGGCGATTTACGGTCAAGGCATGGGCGACAAAGTCGCGCTTATCACCGATGGGCGTTTTTCTGGCGCAACCAGAGGGTTTTGCGTCGGTCATGTCGGACCAGAAGCAGCGCTTGGCGGGCCGATTGGCTTACTTCGCGAGGGCGATATTATTTCGATTGATGCGGATAAAGGCACGATTGATATTGATTGGTCTGAGGCAGAATTAGCGGCGCGGCAAAAAGCTTTTGTCCCGCGCGAAAATATGTATGCCTCGGGCGCGCTCTGGAAATATGCCCAAGGCGTCGGTCCGGCAAGATATGGCGCTTGTACCCATCCCGGCGCGAAAAAAGAAAAACATATCTATGCTGATATTTAGGGCTGAATGATTTCCTCCCGGGCGCGCGAGGGGGGTGAATTTTAACAAAATCAGGCCATAATCAGCCGATGAGCAAACTTACAAATTTTGACAGTCGCCATCCTGATTTTCACGGGCTTGATGCGTGGTATCGCCAAGACCTCTATCCAGATCTGGTGGCGCGGGAAAAACAGCGCCAAGAGGCAGTGAAATTATTCACCCTGTCGCTGATTGGCGTCGGCGTGATCGGGCTGATTATTTATACCTATTACAAAACCAAAACTGGCTTTGCCCCGCCAGTGTTTCCTTATGCGTTTGTTGCGATGGGCGGTGTTGCTTTGGTGTGGTGGCCACTTGGCCGGTTCAAGCGCGACATTGAAAAGCTGTTTCTGCCGCTCATCGCTCAGCGCCTTGGGTTGATTTATTCGGCGCAAGTTCCAGAACCCGTTGGCCTTGATATTTGTCAGCAGGCGAAGTTGTTGCCAAAATTTGACAAGAGTGACTTCGCGCATTTGATACAAGGGCACCGCCGGGACCGAGACTATGTTATTTATGAAGCGCATTTGGAAGTCGAGTCCTCAGGGAGTGATAACAGCAACCGGACGGTATTTCACGGCCAGATTATCCGGCTCCATTATCCAGCCCGCTTTCAAGGCGAAACTGTTATCCGCCGTGATCGGATGATTGCGAATAAACTGACAAGGCCGCGCAAAGGCATGAAGCAGGTGGGCATGGCCTCACCTAATTTTGAAAAAACCTATGAAGTCTGGTCAACCGATCAGGTCGAAGCGCGCGATCTGCTCGACCCGATTGTGCTCGAGCGATTTATTGAACTGGACCGGCTCTATCAAGGCGGCAATGTGCAAGCAGCCTTTATCGGCGAATATCTGTATCTCACGATCCAAAATGGCAACCGGATGAATTTCGGCTCGATTTTCAAGCCACTGGCCGCGCCAGAACGGATCAGTAATATCCTTACTGAGATCGCTGCGATCTATGATTTGCTTGATATAATTCAAAAGCCCGTCAATGGCCAGATGCAAGGCGCGTTCGGGGTCAAGCACGTACGTGGGTAGAATATTTACCTGACCGAGCGGTAATTTTGACGCCATAGACAAGGCCCCTTTTCTCGCGATAGGTTGATCGCTAACCAGAATTAACATCAGGGGCACATGATGAGCGAACCAAGTGAAGCGGCTGATCCCAGCATCATCCAGTCGGATGAGGCGGCGGAAGAAAATTTAAGTTTCATCCGTAATTTCAACGATATATTTCTCGCCATTGGCCTTGGAGTGTTTGCCTTCGGCTTGGCCTTGGCGACCAGTTTGATGGTTGTGCCGACGGCCTCGGCTTGGCTGATTTCAATCACTAATTTTGGCTGTGCCGCGATCATGTGGCTGTTGGCCGAAGTCTTCGCGCGCAAGCGACGGTTGTTCATGCCGGCGATTGTGATCTTGTTGGCATTTTCGTTTTTCACTTTGGCCGGAACCGTGGCTGCTTATGTCGCGCTCAATATTGGCGGGTTTGAAAATCTGGATGTCGCCTCATGGGATCAGATTGAAGATAAAATCAAAGCCGCGCCTTTGACCATCATGGGGGTCCAAACGGCTGCGATCCTGGCATATTATGTGCGGATGAAATTGCCCTTTGCGATTGGTCTTGGAGCGTTGTCGCTTGGCATGACGGCGGCCTATTCTTTTCATGCTTATAAGCCGGAAGGAATTGATCCTGACCAATTTGAAGCCATTGGCTTTGGCTCGGCGCTAGCGATTGGCGTGTTCATGTTTTTCCTCGGGGTTTTTTATGATGCCAAAGACCCGCAACGGGTAACCCGATTTGCTGATAATGGGTTTTGGCTGCATTTTTTTGCCGCCCCGCTGATCTTCTGGTCGGCGTTGCAATTGGTCGTTGGCGGGCGCGATGCGGCGGCGGCGGGCTCGTTGGCCTCGGTGACGACGCTTGGTTTGGTGTTTGGTTTCGCGATCATCTCCCTGCTGATTAATCGCCGGGCGTTGCTCGTCTCCGGCTTGCTGGCGGCGGCTTTTGCCATTGGCGGGTTGGTTTCAGATGCCGGGCTTGATGGCAAATGGACCCTGGCGATTACCTTGCTCTTGCTTGGGGGCTCGATGGTCTTGCTGGGCGGCGGCTGGCATAGCGTCCGTCGCTTTATCATTGCGCCATTTCCAAAATCGGGACCGATCGCCCGGATTATTCCGCCGCAAACGATTGGCGCGTAAGGCTCCTTCATTGGTCTTGTTCTTGGCGATAGAACGCCTTATTCCTGCCCTTTCAGCGTAGGATTGGTGAGCCATGGATAAATTAGCAATCATCGGTGGTAGGCCGCTTTACGGCGACTTGCCCATCTCCGGCGCGAAGAACTCGGCCTTGAAAGTCATGGTCGCGTGCTTGCTCACGGATCAGCCCTTGGTACTGGAAAATGTCCCGCTGCTGGCAGATATTCGCCAATTGACCTCGCTACTCGATCAACATGGCGCAAGCATCACCCGGGAGGGCGCGCGTTTGACGCTGCATGTGCCCGAAGTGACCTCAACCACAGCGCCTTATGATCTGGTGCGCAAAATGCGCGCGAGCTTTAATGTGCTGGGGCCGTTACTGGCGCGAATGGGCGAGGCCAAAGTCTCGCTGCCGGGCGGCTGTGCGATTGGCGCGCGGCCGGTCGATCTGCATTTAAAAGCACTCGAAGCGATGGGCGCAAAAATTGAGCTTGATGAGGGCTATGTCATCGCCTCAGCCAAGGGCGGCTTGCGCGGCGCTGAAATTACCTTCCCCTTCGTCTCGGTCGGCGCAACTGAACATGCGATGTTGGCGGCCACTCTGGCCAAAGGTGAGACGCTGCTGAAAAATGCCGCGCGCGAGCCAGAAATTATTGACTTGGCTGAATGCCTCAACGCGATGGGGGCAATAATCGAAGATGCTGGGCGCTCAACCATCCGCATTCAAGGGGTTGATCGGCTTGACGGCGCGACCCATTCAGTGGTCCCAGACCGGATCGAGGCGGGCTCATATGCGCTGGCGGTCGGGGCCACTGGCGGCGAATTATTGCTCACCGGGGCCAAGCTTGAGTTGCTCGGGGCGGCCAAGGATGCCTTTGAACAAGCCGGGATTTCACTGACCCAGGAAGCGGGTGGCATTCGGGTGGTCAAGGAATTTAACCGGCCAAACCCGGTCAATGTTGTGACCCAGCCCTATCCCGGTTTCCCGACAGATTTGCAAGCTCAATTCATGGCGGTGATGGCGATTGCGGATGGCGTCTCGACAATGAAAGAAACGATTTTTGAAAACCGCTATATGCATGTCCCGGAATTGGTCCGCATGGGCTGTGACATTCAAGTCGATGGCAAGTTAGCCACCGTGCGCGGCAAAGAGGTGCTCAAAGGCGCGCCGGTGATGGCGACAGATTTGCGCGCCTCAATGTCGCTGATTATTGCCGGTTTGGTCGCCGAAGGGCAGACCATGGTCTCGCGGCTATATCATTTGGATCGGGGCTTTGAGCATCTTGACGCTAAGCTTGCCGGCGTCGGCGCGCTGGTTGAACGGGTTGTCGATCCCGAGTAGCTTGCAGGGCTTATGGCGACACAACATGAAATAATTGGCGAAGAATGGGCGACGCGGGCGGGCGATCTGGCCGATTGGGCGATGGATCATTTGGTCAATCGAAAAGACGTGTGGGGACAATATTCTGTGCTCACCCCAACCGAGCGCCGCCGGGAAGGCAAATCCTATAAGGCCATGACCTTGCCGAAAAAGGAAATGCGCGGCAGCGACATGGTCACCATCGATAAATTGACCAGGCATTTCGCCAGCCGCCATCACCGCAAACCCCAACTGATTGGCCTCCATGCAAAAAGCAAAGACAGCACCAGCAAATGGTTCGGCATTGACATTGATATGCATGATGCGACCAAAACCGGCGCAGAAGATCATGCTCGGCGCAACTTGAATTGCGCGATCAAATGGTGGCGCGAATTGCAGGATTTGGGCTATGATCCGATGTTGTTTGATACCAATAATTTTGGCGGGTTTCATATTTGGGTGATGTTTGACCAGCCAGCGCCAACCACAGATGTTTTTGCCTTTGTCAAATCCATCGTCACCAAATGGCAACAAGACGGGCTCGACGAAGAGCCGGAGACGTTTCCGAAAAAACCAAAAGACGGCTCGATTGGCGCGTGGTTTCGGTTGCCGGGTTTGCATCATACCAAATATCATTATGCCAGCGTGTGGAGCGGCGATGATTGGCTCGACGATCCGTGGCTCACCGGCCATGCGGCAATAGACAGTATATTGGGCAATCAATCGGGGCCGCCGCCGCCAAAAGTTGACTTGGATGAAGCGGCGCTATCGCGCTCGCGGGTGGTGCCGTCACGGCGCAAACAACAAACGCCAAGCGCTGCTACGCCAAAACGTAAATTTAAACGAAAAGGCCGAGCAAAAATTTGCATAGATCTTGATGGTGTGTTGGCAAGCAAGTTAGCACCATTCAAAAAAACCCAAATCGGTCCGCCAATTGATGGGGCGGTAGAGTTTCTGCGCGATTTAGATGAGTTTGCCGACATCACCATACTGACGTCACGATTGTCGACGGGTACGGATGAAGAACAAGAAGAGTTGCGCCAAGTGATAGAAGCGTGGCTGAAAGACAATAATCTGCCGTTCAAAAATATCTATACTGGGCCGGGAAAACCAATGGCTCATGCCTATATTGATGATCGGGCGGTGGCGTGTCGACCGGTAGAACAAGGGCTTGCAGCTTTTACTCAAGCGATGGATGATGTCCGCAAGCTATGCGACTAGATGACTGAGGGAGAGAGTAGATGGCCAGAAGCCTCACATTTGCACTTGGCGGCGATCAGTTTGAACTGGCGCTACATAAAATCGACCGCGCCAAACTCTATGGCAGTGTTGAGCGCGAAGTATTTGATGCCTTTGGTGACCCGTGTGATCTGGCCACATTAGCCCGGGATGGCCGCACGGTCATCCCCTATGGCGGCACCGCGTCTGGTTATCTCAACAAGGACGGATTGTGGGTTGAGTCAGCTGATTTAACCCCGGTCGATGTTGAGGGTGAAAAGCTCGAAGAAGTCGCATCGAGCTTTAATCACACGATAGATTTAGGCCAAGAAGCAAGCCTCGAAGATTTGCTCGATCACCCGGCGCGGCTGGCTTATCATTTGACAGCCACAGAAATCTTGCCTGATCTGATAAAGCAAAAACTGGCCGCCGGAACAATTTACCGCTTCGGATTTTCATATCGCGGCGGACCCAAAGCGGACCCAGCGTTTTTACTGGGCGCGCAAGATGGCAGTCTGTGGCTACTGATTGGGGCGCATACGGATGTCTCTTTTGTCGGCTATGAGCAAGCGGCGGTGTGCAAGGCTGTGCAAGAAAAAGACAGCATCGAGACCGATGATGATGACAGTTTTGATTTTGACATGCTGTAATGGGAGAAGGTAAGTGCAATGCCGAATATAAATCTCAGCGATGAGCGCAATCGTGATGCCGTGGTCAAAGCTGAAAGCACCAGGACACGCAAAGTCGTGCGTTATATTGGCCCGCAAGGTCAGCCTTGTTATACGCGCAAATTACTCAAAGCCACGGTCGATCATGATTATGAGACGCTGCTGGAGGTTTATAAAAATGATGCGGGGTTGGCCGATGCATTGGTCAAGGGTGATCCGGAAATTGACCTTGAGCGGGCGGGTATGTTTTTATGGGGGTTATCGCGGGTTTATATCAACCCTAAGGAAGAGCTGGTTTATCGCATTGAACAACAAGACGTGGTCCGCAATCCAGACGGCACGGTGCGCGAGCGCCGAGCCCATCGACGCCTTGAAGCCAATGTCGATAGCGAGATACCGCTGACTTGGACCGGCAAGATGATTTCCAAGGCGGATGCGGTTCGGCAATATGTATTCCGTACACAACTACAAATAGTTCATATCAATGGTTTGACTTATGATTTTCTGTTCGAAATGGCTAAAAAACTGGATGAGGAACAAGCATTGTTGATTATGGGAGCCGGGGCCAAAGGCAATTCGCCGCTGGTGTTTCGGCGCGGGTCAACGCCTTATCGCGGGTTTCTCGAAGGCCGGGTGGCCGGTGAGAAATATATTTTATTGTTGCATCTATCTAATCTGGAATTGAAACTGCCTGAAAGCAATGCGGAGGCGGGCGCATGAAACTGGTCAACACCGATAAGATGAAAGCCTATCCCGGTGGCTATTTTACCGGCACGGTGGATGATTTTGTTGAACAAGGTGTGTTGCGCATCATCCGTATGCGGCGCAGGCAGCTCGGCCAAATGACCATGGCGCTGGATGTTGAGACTGCGAAGCGACGCATTCCTGATGGACCTTATCAGATTAGCCGCAAAATTGATGGCGAATTCACCGTGTTGATTTATCGCGATGGCGAGGCATATATTATGAATCCCGGAGGTACTGTGCGGGCCGGGGCACCGTTTATGGCCGAAGCCGCTGCAGCATTGCAAGACGCCGGGGTGAAATCTGCATTGATTGGCGGCGAGCTTTATGTCCGCAAAAAAGATGGCACCCGGCCCCGGGTGCATGATGTGGTCCGTGTCGCGCGCAATCCAGCGGATGCGGACGAAGTTGGCCAGCTTCGTATGGGTTTTTTCAATATTTATGACCTTGATGGGGTCGACCTGTCGATGGATTATGACACGGCGCTGGCAAAAATGAGAGGGCTGTTTGGCAAGACGAACCGAGTGCATCCGGTTGAAACGGTGTCTGGCGATGGCAGCGCGGCGGTGCTCAAGCAATTTAACAAATGGGTGCTGGAAGAAGGCGAAGAAGGGGTCGTGGCCAGATCGCCAACCGCTGGCGTTTACAAAATCAAACCCCGCCATTCGCTTGATCTAGCGGTGATCGGCTTTACCGAAAGTCTCGATGATCGCGCTGGCATGTTGCATGATTTATTGCTGGCGGTGGTTCGGCCGAGCGGTAATTTTCAACTCATCTCCCGGGTCGGCGGCGGATTTTCCGATGAGCAGCGCGGGTCAATTTTAAAACAACTCCAGCAACGCGTGGTCGAGAGTGATTTTCGCGAGGTCAATTCTGACCGCGTTGCTTATCAAATGGTTTCGCCAGGCTTAGTCATCGAAATTGAATGTCTTGATCTGATCAGCCGAACGTCGCGCGGCAATACGATCGATAAAATGGTGCTTGAATGGAATGAGGAGGGCAGCCGTTGGGAAGGCGTTCGGCGTCTGCCTTTGTGTTCGGTCTTGTCGCCGCAATTCATCCGCTTCCGCGATGACAAAAAAGCCAGCCCAGACGATATCCGATTGTCGCAAATTTCAGATATTGTGGATATACCTGACATTAACCGCGTTGCCGAAGAAGAGGTGTTGCCAAATGCCAAAATATTAAAGCGCCTGGTGGCGACGAAAACCTTGAAAGGGGGATTGATGGTGCGTAAAATATTGGCGATCCAAACCAATAAGCAAGACGCCTCAAAAGACCACCCGGCTTTTGTGCTGCATGTGAC
>JAZGEB010000235.1:0-7351 GCA_036478515.1 Parvularculaceae bacterium
GGTAAAAATCGAGGAATGTCGCGCGGATATCATTGACTGTTTTCATAAGCTCCCCTCTAGCGCACTTCTGCCGCCATGAGAACCGGTCCCCAAACAGAAACCGGCCCCACAAAAAAAGCGGCCCTGCCAGCCCCGCAACGACGGGGGACTAACAAAACCGCTTTTTTTAAGTTTTAGCTTTTGCAGACAGGTTTAAGCTTCGGCTGCTGTTTCCTTGTCATCCTCATCTTTGCGTTTATCCCCAACCAGCAAATCATCGGCGATCAGCCCGGCATTTTTACGCACCGCCAGTTCGATCTCATCCGCCATTTCAGGATGTTCTTTGAGGAATTTTATAGCATTATCCCGGCCTTGGCCAATGCGCTGACTGTCATAAGAATACCATGAGCCGGATTTTTCAACGACCTCAGCAATCACCCCAAGATCAACCAGCTCCCCCATTTTGGAGATGCCCTCGCCATACATGATGTCAAATTCAACCTGTTTGAATGGCGGCGCGACTTTGTTTTTGACAACCTTGACCCGGGTCTGGTTACCAACCACTTCGTCGCGCGACTTGATTGCGCCAATCCGGCGAATATCGAGGCGGACGGATGCATAGAATTTCAATGCATTGCCGCCGGTGGTGGTTTCAGGGGAGCCAAACATCACGCCAATTTTGTGGCGAATTTGGTTGATGAAAATCACCATGCAGTTGGATTTGGCAATCGAGCCGGTGAGCTTGCGCATCGCCTGGCTCATCAACCGGGCTTGTAAACCGGGCAGACTGTCGCCCATCTCGCCTTCAAGCTCAGCGCGCGGGGTCAAAGCCGCAACACTATCGATGATCAGCACATCGACCGCGCCAGAGCGCACCAACGTGTCGGTAATCTCGAGCGCCTGCTCACCAGTATCCGGCTGTGAGATCAGCAATTCTGATAAATCGACCCCAAGCTTGCGCGCATAAATCGGGTCAAGCGCATGTTCAGCATCAATAAAAGCCGCAACGCCGCCGGTTTTTTGCACTTCAGCCGCGCAATGCAGCGCCAGCGTGGTCTTGCCGGAACTCTCCGGGCCATAAATTTCTACCACCCGACCTTTTGGCAAACCGCCAATACCAAGCGCAATATCAAGCCCGAGTGACCCGGTTGAATGCGCTTCAATTTCAACGATTTTGTCGTTTTTGCCCAGCTTCATCACTGAGCCTTTGCCGAATGCTTTGTCGATCTGAGAGATCGCCGCTTCCAGCGCCTTGTGCTTGTCCATATTCCCGCCTTCAACCACTTTTAATCTAGCTGTTGCCATTTCCGCCTCCGTTGTGTCACAAGCCCTGTGAACCTTGAACTGTTTTCTTTTGTACCTGATATGTTCTCATATTGCAATACCCATAACACACTGTAAAATAACATAAAAGCAAATATGTTCTGGGAATGTTTCTAATTGGCCCTCGCGCCGGTAACCATAAATCTTCTAACCCGAATCAGGAGACCGACAATGGCCATCAATACCCCATCAGAGATCGCAGCTGACTTGCAAATCGGGATTACCGATCAGGGTATGGTGCGGCTTTATATTTCCAATGATACCGTCGATCTGCCGCTCGATTTTGCCCCGGATGACGCCGCTGAAATCGCCGATGAGATACTGGCTGCAGTCCAAGCCGCAAAGAAACGTGGGCTAAGCGGCTAACGCGAAGTCCCGCTACCATTTCGCCAAATTGTTGTGGTACTCTTCGTCATAAACATTATTGTGGCCCAATTGGACAAAGACTTGGGAGACTGACATGCGCAAAATTTTCACTTTTTTTATCGGCCTGATCATCATTATTGTGGTTGCCGCCTTCGTGCTGCCTCTGGTGATCCCGGCGTCTGTGTTCAAAGAAAAAATCGAAGCCCAAGCCAGCGCGGCGCTCAATCGCGAGGTCACGATAGGCGATGACCTCAAAATCAGATTGCTGCCCAACCCGGCCTTTGCCGTCACCAAGATGACGATCGCCAACGCACCGGGCATGAGCAATCAACCTTTCGCCGAAGTTGAAGCGGCAAATATCGGCATCAAACTATTACCGCTGATGCGCAAGAATGTCGAAATCACCCGCTTTGGTCTGCTAAGGCCGGTGATCAATCTTGAAAAGAACAAGAGCGGCGCGGTCAATTGGCTGCTTGGCGAACCTGATGCGGCAGCCCAAAGCCAAGACAGTGCGGTGCATGATTTGCGCTTGGGCACAGTCATGCTCAAGCAAGGCGCGGTCACGTATCGCGATGCAATGGCGGGCAAAGTTTATGAAGCGCGCGACGCTGACATCAGTTTAACTCTCGCCTCCCTCGCAACGCCTTTGCAGGCCGAGGGTGTGATGGCGTTTCAGGGTCGGCCGACTAAATTTGCCCTGACCATGACCACACCGCAAAAGTTTATCGATCACCAGGAAACCAAACTGTCCCTCACCGCGACCATCGCCGACAATAAAATTTCAACCGCCATGACCCTCGCGGCAAGAGCCGAAGATGAGCCCCTCGCCTATGCTGGCGATATCAACATCAACGCGCCAGCTTTGCGGGTGTTGATGTCGGCTATCGGCACCGAAATCCCGGCCAGCAATGGCTTTAATAAGCTGGCGCTAAACGGCACTGTTGCAGGCTCGCCGACACAAGCAAAGCTATCCTTGTCAAACATGACCTTTGATGACATTGCCGCCTCGGGGGATATCAAGATCAATTGGGGCGGTAAGAAACCAGTTGTCGCGGGCACCTTAGAATTTGGCGTGCTCGATCTGATGCCCTATCTGCCCGCCCCGGATAAAGCTCAACGCCAGGCCCGCGCAGATGAAAAAGCGCCGTTCCCAGATTGGTCGGACGCGCCGATGGATTTCAAAGCCTTGACGGTCTTGGATCTCGACCTCACCGGCACAGCGACAGGCATTCGTCTGCCAAATATGTATTTTGACAAAAGCGCCCTCAATCTCACCATTGCCAATGGCGAGCTGAGTGCTGATCTGAAATCATTGACGTTGTATAATGGCGAAGGCTCCGGTCGGCTGACCCTCAATGGCCGATATAAGCGCCCGGCGCTTGGTGCCTCGTTCACCCTTGGCAAGTTGAACGCACAAAACTTTGCCAAAGAAGTGCTCGGCATCCATCAGGTCAAAGGCATTGGCGGCATGCAGTTTGATGTCACCGCGCGGGGCAATAGTCAGGCCGCGTTGATCCGCTCAATCGATGGCACCGGCAAATTTTCGCTTTTGGACGGCGCGCTGCAAGGCATCAATTTGGGCAAGATCGTGCGCAGCACTGACAAATTGATCCGTGGCTTTGAGGATGGCAAGATCAACAAAGATGCCATTAGCGAAGCAATCACAGCGGCCAGAGGTGATGCCGAGACAACGGATTTTGCCAGCCTGACCTCGGGCTTTGTCGTCGAGAATGGCGTCGTCACGACCGAAAACATTCTGATGACCGGGCCCTATTTCGTCATCACCGGGGAAGGCAAAGTCAATTTGCCAAAGCAATCCATGACCATCAATCTGATGCCAGTGCTGACCGATATGGCGGTTGAAGAAGCTAAAAAGCGCACCTTGGTCCCGATCCTGATCTCGGGCACTTTCAGCGCGCCAAAAGTCAGCATTGATAGTCGCAAAATCCTGCGTAATGTCGCTGGTAATCAGATTAAAGATTTGCTCGAACAACAAGGGATCAACACGCAAGAAGGCGAAAGCCTTGAAGACAGTTTGAAAAATGAAGCCCGAGGGCGGCTCGAAGATGCGCTTGGGTTAGGCAGCAACAAGGACGATGCCCCCGCTGAAGAAGAAGCAACCCCTACGGATGAAGATGCCGTAGCCGATGAGGAAAATTCTACGGCGGATACACCAGCACCCCAAGAAGATGAAACTGAAACTGGACAGCCCCTCCAAGGTGAGATTGTGAACGACGCCGAGCCCAGTGCGGACCCAGCCCTGCCCGGAACTGATCCGACTACGCCAGAAGAAGAAGCAGGAAACAATGAGACGGAAGAGGAAGAAGAATTGTCTCTCGAGGACAAATTGAAAAAACAAGCCCTCGACAAACTCTTCGGTAGCAAAGACGATTAAAGTGGTTTGTTAAAGCCGAGCCAGAGCAATTCCGAGGAGATTTGAGTCAGTATCAGGAAGATAAGTCCTTTGTCGCACTTCCTTAATTGTATAGGAGTGAACCAGATTACCTCGGAAATACTCTATTTTGCCGCGGTTTTTTTCTTAGCGGCAATTCTATGATTTAGGTTTTTGAGCTTTCTGGCCATAAAGGGCGGCAGATATTCATCATAGAACTGGTTCGATTTCACATGCCAATCGGGCTTGTCTTTGGTGCCCATACGGGGCCTGAAATCGGTCGTCTTCGCTTTTTTAGCCTCGTCCCATGTCGATGTATAATAATACAAAGCGATGGATCGGCGTGTCTTCCCATCCGGGTGATTAACCGGTTGCGGGTTGCCATGCCAGCTCGTTGAGGTGGTTGAAAACACAGCGCAGCGATTAAATTTTGGCACCACGGAGCGGATGCAATTTTTCATCTCGAAATCCCAAAGTTCCAGCTGCCCGCCATTTTCAGCCGTCCAGTCATCATTGAGATAGATCAGCAAATTGATCCGGCGCTCCAAATTCATCAGCTTGTGATGATTGAAGTCGGCATGCATAGACAGGTGACCCCCTTGGCCAATTTCATGAAAGCCTGCGCCCATAAAATAGGGGTCGGGGATGAGACCTTTAATGCCGGTTAAATTTTCCAGAAAACGAATGAAGGGTAAACTGTTAAACGCGTAGAAAAGCGACCTTGTGCCAGCTTCCATTGTGTCCGGCTGATAGCTTGCCTTAAAACGCTCCTGCGCTCGATCAAAGTTTTCTCCCAGCGCGCCTTGTTCGACCGGGAAATGCGCCAAGCAATACCGCAACACATTTTGCGGTAGAAAATTATCCATCACGATATGAGGAAAAGGAGCATTACTCTGATACGTCTCAGCCAGAGCTTCGCCTTTGTTGCGATTAGCATTTTGATCAAACGAAAAGGGCGGCCCTTCTGTGGCCGTCAAGAAGGGCTCGGAATTTTGGATAATCCCGGCTTCAGTCTGGGCAGAAATTTCCAGAATAGATGATCCGGTCTTAGCCATGTGGTCTCGTCGCGCTGGTTACAAAAAATTAGCTCGCAGATACCTACCCTAAAAGCAAGTAATTTGCCAATTTGCAAAAGACTGCTTGAATAGAGATGTTTAGCCAGCTTGCGCCATTGAGGGAGAATTGCCTGTCTCGTCTTCATCAACCGGCGTTTCGGGTTGATGTAACCCAATATGTTTTAACATCGCGCGAATTGTTGTGACATCATACGGCTTCAGGATGTGTTGACCAGCACCGGCAGCTTTTGCCAAGGCAAATTGCTGCGGGTCATTTTCGGTTGCGCAGAGCACAATTTCCGGACGCTGTTCTGACGGTAACTGGGCAACGCCTTTTAAAAATTCAAGCGCGACAAGACCCGGCATATCCCAATCGACAAAAACCACATCAATCGACCCGGCGCGGCAATTTTCAACCGCTTCTGCTATATCTTTGGTATCAATCGCTTGATGGCCGAGACGGCCAAGAATCCGGCTGAGGACAAATCGAATTACATCAGAATCATCAATTACGAGACATTGTGCCATATTAGTTCCCCTTGGGTAAAAGAACCCTCAAGATATGACCCTATTTAAGAATGCCTAACTTTCAGTTTAGACCAGCCCGAAAATCGGTGATTATTCCCCAAAATTTAAGCTAAACTCGACCCGCTCGTCGCTGACTTCCTCGCATGCAACGCTTCCCCCGGTTTCGCTCAATATCAACGCGGATATAAAGGCTGGGGTCTGTTTTGGCTCAAGATCTGTTGCGTCGCGGCCCAAAGCTGTGCGCAGTTCTGGTTTGATCTTCGCTTTTTGACCCTCAGCAATGACCAAAACGCGGCTCATATCGCCTTGGACAATAACTTTACTCCCCGCGCGAGGGACACAATCTGCCGCAAGCAGCGCGATGTTCATCACCGCTTTGGTGTAGGATTTTGCGGCCATCCCTGCGGGCAGACGCCATTCCAGATCGGCTTTGAAATGCGCATAGACAGCCTGGGTGACCATTTTGGCTTCCGACAAATCAATATCCATGCCGTGCGCGCCGCCAGACCCAAACGCCATTCGCGCAAAAGAAAGCAAAGCAATTGATTTTTCGGTTGAATTACGGATCAACTTCAACGCTTCAGCCCGCATCTCCGCGTCCTGCTCCTCATCGAGGATCTCCAGGCCAGCACTCAATGCTCCGACCGGATTGATCAAATCATGACAGAGCCGCGAAGCCAGCAGCGAAGAGAGGGTTAAGGCGTCCATAAAATTTCCCACTATTACTATTCTCCCCGTTTAATCCTTGAATGGTCGCTTATTTGCGCCGATTCGATACGTTCTATGTGAAAAACCGCTTATTTAAGCGGATAATTACCGGGGCTTTATTTGACTCTTGGCCGCCGGAGGCCGAAAGTTAACAAGACATTAACGAGGTCACGTCATCTCGCACGTTTCTTGCGAAGACTGGCGGTATGATAGTTCCGGAGTTTATGGTGGCATACAGGCAGCAGGATCATGTCCTTGTCGACGGCCAAGTAATCGGACCAAGAGGGGAGACACCGCCCGCGCGGATCTTCGATCTTGTGATGCCGATGTTGTCTTTTTGTCTGTTTCTCTTTGCCACTGGTTTAATCGGCATTTCCTTCGTGCTTTCAACCTTGAGTGATACCACCGCGATTGAAGCCACCTTGGTCGAAGCTCCCTTTATCGAGCCCCAAATTGGGGAAGTTGCGCTTATCCGGCAAGTTGAGTTCGTTATCCGCCAGACCCCGCCCATGCTCAGCCAAACCGAAATTTCCGCAGCCCTGCCGCCACCGCCCGTTTTGACCGCTAATATTAGTTCTGATGGTGACGCACAGCTTACCCCGCCAGTGGTGACACCGACCGTCGCGGGAAGGACATGGCCGCGGTTAAAACCAACGCGTGTTCATGTCGCCCAAATTCTAACCGACCGTCCGCTGGCCAAGCCGGTGCGCATCGGCCAAGTTTTGTTGGTCGATGACACGCCGGTCGCATTTGCCGATATTGCCGACTTCACAGGCGGCACCGAGCCGCTCTTTCCCCTCGCCCCATCGCGCCCGATGGTCGACCGGATTGAGCCGCAAATTGGCATCACCACAATCAAGCTGGCCAAAGGCGAGACCTTGTCCGACGCGCTCACAAGGATCGGCGTCAATGGCGAGACGATCCGACTATTAGCGACGGCCTTTAACCAGGAATTTTCAGTCCGGCGTTTGCGCCCCGGCATGGTCTTCAATCTCACCAC
>JAZGEB010000236.1:0-3749 GCA_036478515.1 Parvularculaceae bacterium
TTGATTATCTTGGTGAGGCGCTGGTTTTTACAGACCATTTGGCTGATGAAGCGCTGGATGAACGGTTAAAACTCGTCGCGGATTATTATCAGGCCCGGACAGAAAAGACGACAAGTCGGCAAGAGGATTTTGCCCCGCAAAATTACAAAGCTCTGGCCGCAGAAAAATTATATCTCACAAACAAGCAGTGGACTGAGCATCTTGATAATGTGATGCACCGGCCTTTATCGCCTTTTGCGCCGCCAGAGGGTCGGGCATTTGATTTTGGTGCGCGCCAAGCAAGAACATTTGCCGCGGAACGCGCTGCGGGCGGCAATATATTTGAAAGTGTCACCGCTCACGTCAAAGCATTGATGGCGAAGGACAAAAGAGTGTTGATCGTTGGCTGGAGCGAGGGATCGGCGGCGCGGTTGAAGACCGTTTTGGAAGATCATGGACTGGCTCACATTCACAATGTCACAGCTTGGCAGCAAGTTGAGGATATGTCAGTTGAGGCGGTTGGCATTGGCGTGCTTGGCATTGAGCAGGGTTTTGACCTGGATGATCTGGCGATTATTTCCGAGCAGGATATTCTTGGCGATCGATTGGTCCGGCGCGGGCGCAAAAAACGCGCTGATAATTTTCTCACTGAAGCATCCTCCCTTAGTATTGGGGATATGATTGTCCATGTTGATCATGGTATTGGCCGCTATCAGGGCCTCAAAACTTTAGACGTTAGCGGCGCGCCCCATGACTGCCTCCATTTAGAATATCATGCCGGGGATAAGTTGTTTTTGCCGGTTGAGAATATTGAATTATTGTCACGCTTTGGCTCGGATGATCCCAACGCACAATTAGACCGGCTTGGCGGAGCGGCATGGCAAAATCGTAAAGCCAAGATGCGGGCTCGGATCAAGATGATGGCCGAGGCGCTGATTAAAATTGCCGCGTCGCGGGCGATGCGAAAAGTGCCCCCTTTGAACCCGCCTGCTGGCCTTTATGATGAGTTTTGTGCCCGTTTTCCGTTTGCCGAAACGCAAGATCAAGAAAATGCGATTGATGATGTGTTGGATGATCTGGCCAAAGGACAACCGATGGATCGTTTAATTTGCGGTGATGTCGGGTTTGGTAAAACGGAAGTTGCACTGCGCGCCGCGTTTGTCGTTGCGATGTCTGGACGCCAAGTGGCGATTATTGCGCCAACAACGCTCTTGGTGCGCCAGCATTTTCGCAATTTTTCTGAGCGGTTTCAAGGCTACCCCCTAAAGGTGCGTCAGCTATCTCGCATGGTCAGTACAAAGCTGGCAAAGGAAACCAAGGCAGGAATGGAGAATGGCGATGTTGATATTGTCATCGGCACACATGCACTACTGGCTAAAGCGATAAAATTTCGCGATGTGGCGATGATTATCGTCGATGAGGAGCAGCATTTCGGGGTCAAACATAAGGAACGTCTAAAAGAGTTTCGGGCTGATACCCATGTTTTAACGCTAACCGCGACGCCAATACCGCGCACGTTGCAGCTTTCGATGTCAGGCATTCGGGATCTTTCTTTGATCGCAACGCCGCCGGTAGACCGGCTCGCCATCCGCACCTCAATTGGACCATTTGATCCGGTGGTCGCGCGCGAAATTTTATTACGAGAGCATTATCGTGGCGGGCAAAGTTTTTATGTTGCACCGCGTGTTTCTGATTTAAATGAGATCGCTTCATTTCTAGATGAGCAAGTCCCAGAGGTTAAATATAAGATCGCGCATGGACAAATGGCGTCTGGCGAACTCGAAGATATTATGAATGCCTTTTATGATGGCAAATTTGATGTTCTTGTCGCGACCACGATTATTGAATCCGGGATTGATGTGCCCACAGCCAATACGTTGCTGGTTCACCGAGCTGATATGTTTGGCTTAGCGCAACTCTACCAGATCAGAGGCCGGGTGGGGCGGTCTAAACAGCGCGCTTATGCGTATTTAACCACAAGGGCGCGCAAGAAAATCACACCAGGGGCAGAGCGTCGATTAAAAATCTTGCAATCCCTGGATACGCTTGGTGCCGGGTTCACTCTTGCGTCGCACGATCTTGATATTCGGGGGGCGGGTAATCTTCTTGGTGAGGAGCAATCTGGCAATGTGAAAGAGGTCGGCGTTGAGCTGTATCAACATATGCTCGAAGAAGCGGTTTCCTCGCTCAAAGAAGGTGGCGGGGAAATTGAAGATACATGGTCACCAGCGATCAATATTGGTACCGCTGTGTTGCTTCCTGAAACTTATGTACAAGATCTGGATGTCAGAATGTCACTTTATCGGCGGTTGTCTGATGTCAAATCGGATGAAGAGGTGGAGGGCTTTGGCGCTGAGTTAATCGATAGATTTGGGCCTTTGCCCGATGAAGTTGATTATCTGCTCCGCATTGTGACGATCAAAGCTCTATGTCACCGGGCGGGTGTTGCCAAAATTGATGCCGGGGCAAAAGGCGCCGTGATCAGCTTCCGGCACGATAAGTTTGCCAATCCAGTGGGGTTGATCGAGTTTGTATCGAATAGCCCGTTCGATGTTAAAGTTCGACCGGACCAAAAACTGGTCTTCAAACAAAACTGGCCAACAGAAAAAGCGCGGCTTAAAGGATGTCGCAAAATTATCGCGCTCCTGGTTGATATTGCCGAAGATGAAAAAGCGGTTCTCTAATGGAATTCACTGATGACGGTATTATTCTGGGTACCCGGCCCCATGGGGAAGGCCATGCGATAGCGGATGTTTTGACCCACCAAGCGGGCCGGATATCCGGTCTGGTCCATGGCGGGCAGGGGGCCAAGAAACGCCCGACGATACAGCCGGGGAACGGCGTACAAGTGACCTGGAAGGGGAGATCTGAGACCAGTCTGGGGCATTTTGCGTTTGATTTAACCAACCCAAGAGCAGCGACATTGATGTCGGACAGTTTTGCCTTGACCGCGCTCAATGCGATAACATCAACGCTGATTGCTTGTCTTTCCGAAAGAGAAAGCGTCCCGCATCTTTATGAAGCGACATGCGTTTTGCTCGATCATCTCGATCAACAATCAGTTTGGCCGGTGATTTATGCAAAATGGGAATTAGGTGTGTTAGAAAATATTGGCTTTGCCCTCGATCTGACAAAATGTGTTGCCACCGGACGGTTGCTAGAAGATGGCGCAAGCTTGACCTTTGTCTCTCCCAAATCAGGTGGTGCCGTCTGTTATGAAGCGGGCCTGCCGTATAAGGACAAATTGTTTCCCTTGCCGCCATTTTTAATTGACCAAGGGGAACCGACCAAGCTTGAAATTGTCGCAGCGTTAAAATTGACCGGATATTTCATCGAGACAAAACTCCTGGAGCCGGCGCAAAAACAGTTGCCCGAGCCGCGCCGAAGATTGCTCGATCGGCTTGAACGCTGGGCGCGGTAGCCGTTCTAGCATCGTTAAGCGCAAATTAACTCAACTATAGGTAGAGTTGCTCCAACGAGAGAGCTCACGCTATGCGTGTGCGTTGAAATTAGTCTGATGACACCAAAGTTTCGCCTACGCGTTAGAGTTAAAGACTCGAATTTTAGATATCGGGAGTGGAGAAGAGAATGAAATATTTGTTGAGTGCCGTCTTCGGCTTATGGACGTTTGTGTCGAGGCTTTCGATTAGTCTCATCTCATTTCCACATCGTTTCAGATCCAATCGCTTATGATGGTCCCGATAATGGCACATTGTATATTGGCGAAGAAGACGGCATTCTTGGCGGCGATATAACGTTGAGTGAATTAA
>JAZGEB010000237.1:0-4241 GCA_036478515.1 Parvularculaceae bacterium
AACGGCTGATGCAGTCCGGGGGCACAGCGCTCCAGTTGTCGCTTTTTCCGAAAGTATGGCCGCGCAAGTCCAGCAATTGCGGGACTTTTTATGGCAGCGGATGTATCGCCATTACAAGGTCAACCGAGCCAGAAGCCACGCCCGTCGGATCGTGCGCGAGCTGTTTGAGTTGTTTTTCCAAGAGCCAGATACGTTGCCGCCGATGTGGCGTTCGAAATTTGGCGATAACAAGGATGAGGCTCGCAAGGCCAGAGCCGTTTGCGACTATATTGCCGGGATGACCGACCGCTACGCCATTACCGAGCATCAAAAGCTGTTCGGCGCGGCGAACTGGCTTTAATGTGCCTCACAGCGCGGGCAGAATCAGCCGTGAGGCAAATAATGCCTTTGCGCCTTATGCGTGTATCAGCTAGGCTTATAGTAGCCGATTTATATATTGCTTTTCACCTTGCAATCATTGCACAAGTCATGATTGACGATTGCCATTTTGGGAGACAGAAATGTCTGCGACTGCCGAAGATTTTGACGATTTCGATGATTATGAAGATGATGATGAAGAGGGTGGAATTTCCGGCTTTTCGGTCCTGTTAGTAATCCTCCTTGTCCTTGCGATGTTCGCGCTGATTGTATTTTTTGCGTATAAAAAAGGCATGACCGAAGGCTCGATTGCCAATGGGTCGGTGCCAACAATTGCCGCAGATCCGACACCGGCCAAAACCGAGCGTGACATCACCGTCGCAGGCGCTGGCAATCAAGAAGTTTATGACCGCCTTGAAGGCACCGCCGACACCGATGTGATCGCAATCGCTGATCCGTTAGACGGGTATGATGAGACGTCATCTGCTGCGGCAGAAGTCGCGGCTAACCAAGTTGAAACCGCGACCCCTGAACCGGTTGTCACAGCACCGCGGCCAAAACCGGCTGTGATCGAGCCCGTCGTGGCCGCTGCTCCCGCCACGCTCAGCACGAGCGGTTCTGCATTGTCCGGCTCTCATGTCGTGCAGATTGGCGCGTTCCGTTCGAATGATGAAGCGATGCGCTTTTTCAAACGGCTCTCAACCAAGCACGGCACGTTGGTGAGCCAGCGCTCCACCGATATCCAAGTTGCTGACCTCGGCACTAAAGGCACTTATTATCGTCTCCGCCTCGGGCCGTTTAACAATAAGTCAGCTGCGTCAGATTACTGCTCGGCGTTAAAGGGCAAAGGCCAGGATTGTCTGGTCAAAACGAAGTAAGTAGGTCTTTCGTGACATCTCATTTGCAGAAGAGCCGTGCTGTCATTTTTGGCTGCGCGGCTCATGTCTTAACGGCTGATGAAGTTGCTTTTTTTGCAAGCGAGCAACCATGGGGCTTTATTTTATTTGCCCGAAATTGCGATACCCCAAGCCAAATAAAAGCTCTGTGCGAACAATTGCGCCAGAGCGTTGGTCGCGCTGATGCGCCGATCCTGATCGATCAAGAAGGGGGCCGGGTCGCCCGCTTGCGTCCGCCATTGGCACCGACGCGGCCGCCGATGAAAAGCTTTGGCGATTTACTGGCGCTCGACCCGGCGGCGGCTGCGCGGGCCACTCGTTTGGGCGCTCGGTTGATCGCAGCAGATTTGCACGCACTGGGCATCAATGTGAATTGCGTGCCGATGGTCGATGTGCGCCAAGACGACGCTCATGATATTGTCGGTGACCGGAGCTTTGGCACCGACCCGGAAATGGTTACTGCGTTAGGCGCTGAGGTCATCGCCGGGTGCTTGGAGGGCGGCGTGTTGCCGATCATCAAACATATTCCCGGTCATGGCCGTGCTTTGGTTGATAGTCACCATGATTTACCAAGGGTCAACGCCGCCAAGGAAGATTTACGCAAGATTGATTTTCTTCCCTTTAAAAAATTGGCAAATGCGCCGATTAAAGCCCCAATGGCGATGAGCGCGCATGTTATCTATGAAGCCTATGATCCGGACCATTGCGCCACCCAATCGTCGATTATCATCCAGGATGTGATCCGCGGTGAAATTGGCTTTGATGGCTTGCTGATGACCGATGATTTGTCGATGAAAGCGCTTGGCGGCAGCTTTGAGGGGCGCTCGGAAAAAGCCCTCAAGGCAGGCTGCGACATGCTATTGCATTGCAATGGCGATATGACCCAAATGGTCGATGTCGCCAGAGCTGCGCCGATTTTGAGCGGCGATGCACGGCGCCGGGCCGATGCCGCGCTGGCAATGCTCAAGCCGGTCGCAGGTTTTGATCAGCAAGCTGAAGAAAAAAACTTCGCAAAGCTGATGAAGCCGGTGATGGGCCGGGCTTGAATCTGCCCTTTTTGGTTGCAGCAGCAGGGTTTGCTTTCCCCCAAAGGGTCGGTTAAGTCCTGTCATAAATCTGGTTTAAACGAAGAGAGTAACGATCCCCATGAAAGTTCTGGTAACCGGCGCCGCTGGCTTTATTGGCTATCACCTGTCTGAGGCCTTACTGGAGCAAGGGGTTGAGGTCATCGGTGTTGATCTTGTGACAGATTATTATAGTGTTGCGCTAAAGCAATCGCGTATCGACAGGCTCGAAACTCACGAGAAGTATTGCTTTTACAAAATCGATTTGGCTGACCGCGAAAAAGTCTTGGACGTTTTCAAAACCCATCGTCCAGATTATGTCGTCAATTTAGCGGCTCAGGCCGGCGTGCGTTACAGCTTAGAAAATCCTCCCGCTTATACTCATGCGAATATTGATGGCTTTCTATCAATCATTGAAGCGTGCCGTGCTTATCCGGTAAAGCATCTTTTGTTTGCCTCAACTTCCTCCGTTTACGGTGCAACTAAAGCAATGCCATTTCACGAAAGCCGAGGCACAGAACATCCGCTTACGCTTTATGCAGCGACCAAGAAGGCCAATGAGATGATGGCGCATACCTATGCCCATCTATTCAACATCCCCGTGACGGGCTTGCGCTTTTTCACTGTCTATGGCCCCTGGGGGCGACCTGATATGGCGTTGTTTATTTTCACCAAGGCGATCCTCGAGGGCAAGCCGATCCCGTTGTTTAATGGTGGCGACATGCGCCGCGACTTCACCTATATCAGCGATATTGTTACGGGCCTGGTCAAGCTTTTACCCTTAGTGCCACAACCAGATGAGAATTGGGATGCTAAAAATCCTGATCCATCAATCAGTGGCCTCGCGCCTTACCGAATTATCAATATTGGCCGTGGCAAAACCGAACCCTTGATGCGTTATGTCTCTGTGCTCGAAGAAAAACTCGGCAAAAAAGCCAAGATTAATTCTCTGCCAATGCAAGATGGCGATGTTCCGGCCACGAGCGCAGATACAACCCGCTTGACCAAGCTGACCGGCTTTACGCCATTGGTCGATATCGAAGAGGGCGTGGGCAATTTTGTTGATTGGTATAGAGATTATTATCAGGTTTGAGGCCCGAGGCGAGGAAACCCCTATGTGTCGTCCCGGGCGAAGACCCGGGATCTGATATGCGTGCCTCAGGTCCCGGCGCGCCTATCGGCGTCCGGGATGACAATTCATCAAAGACCCATAGGATTTTGTCCCGCCGTTTCGCGGGTAGCTCTTCGTCGCCTCTCCCTTGGGAGAGGCTAGCGAAGCTCTTCGCGAGCGGGTGAGGGGTCTAAAAAAAATCATTCCGCACCGTCCGCTCCCCAAACAAATTCAATCCGTCATCCCGAACTTGTTTCGGGATCTCGTGAGGCAAGGACCGCGCGCAACTTCTGGGGATCCTGAAATAAATTCAGGATGACGGGATTTGGGAGATTGTTGATAGAGAGACCCCTCACCCAAATTTTAAGAAAAATTTGTGCCTCTCCCAAGGGAGAGGCGAAGGCGGTGCTTGTGAGAATTGCCTCTCCCTTGCGAGTGGGTGAGGGGTCGATAGGTCAGATTAGAAAAGTTGGCGAAGCGGACGGGTTATGCCGTGGCAACCCCTCCTCGCCGGAGCAATAAAAAACCCCGCGAATGCGTTCGCGGGTTTTATTATCTCGTCTATCGAGGCAAGCCCTACCGTTTCGAGAACTGGAAGCTCTTACGGGCTTTTGCTCTACCGTATTTTTTGCGTTCAACCGCCCGGCTGTCTCGGGTCATGAAGCCGCCTTTTTTCAAGACGCCGCGCAGTTCGGGCTCAAAACAAGTCAGCGCTTTTGAAATCCCGTGACGCACCGCGCCAGCTTGGCCTGAAGGTCCAGAGCCTTTGAATGTGCACACAACATCAAATTGATTATCGCGCTCAGCCGCAAC
>JAZGEB010000238.1:0-3663 GCA_036478515.1 Parvularculaceae bacterium
CAGCCGTCCGCAAAGAAAAATTTCTCCTGCTCGGCCCCGCTGGGTCAATGCCGCTGCCCGTATTTGCGATGCCGCCCATGGTCAAAAACCATGGCTGCTATATCGCCTCGATGGGCAATGTCTGTCGCTGGCTCGCAGAGCAAGCCGAAGCCATGGGCGTTGAAATTTACCCGATGATGGCGGCGTCGCACTATTTGAAGCGCGCTGATGGATCGGTTAGCGGCGTGGTGGTCGGCGAAGCAGGGCTTAATCGCGACGGTGAAAAAACGGCTAATTATGAGCCCGGCATGGAATTGAACGGTAAATATGTGTTTATTGCCGAAGGCGTGCGCGGCTCTTTGGCCCAGCAACTGATTGCAGAATTTGATCTTGATGCCGGGCGAAGCCCGCAAAAATATGGCATTGGCTTGAAAGAGCTATGGAAGGTCACTGACGAGAATTTTAAAGCCGGGCTGGTGCAACATACATTTGGCTGGCCGCTGGATAATAAAACCGGTGGTGGGTCATTTTGTTATCATTTTGGCGACAATTACGTCTCTATCGGTTTTGTGGTGCATTTAAATTACAAAAACCCGTATCTTTCTCCGTATGAAGAGTTCCAACGCTTTAAGCACCATCCCGAAATTATCAAATACCTTGCAGGCGGAGAGCGTGTTGCTTACGGCGCTCGGGCGATTACCGAAGGCGGCTTCCAAGCCGTGCCAAAACTGACTTTTCCCGGCGGCGCGCTAATTGGTTGTTCGGCGGGGTTCGTCAATGTGCCGCGCATCAAAGGCAATCATAATGCAATGAAGACCGGGATGATGGCCGCAGAAGCGGCTTTTGCAGCGGTTCATGAGGGCCGCGCCGGCGATGAATTGCACGATTACACAAGCGCCTATGAAAAAAGCTCTGTCTACAAAGAATTGAAAAAGGTCCGGAACGCCAAACCGCTTTGGACTAAATTTGGCACTTTATTTGGCGGCATCGCATTATCGGGATTTGAGCTGTGGACCAACACGATCGGGTTTTCATTCTTTGGCACGATGAAACATAAAAAAACTGATGCGGCCTCAACCGAACCAGCGGCAAAGCACAAGCCAATTGTCTACCCCAAACCTGATGGTGTGATCAGTTTTGACCGACTGACGAATGTTTCTTTTTCGGCGACCAATCACGGCGAAGATCAACCCATTCATTTGAAGCTGGTCGATGCTTCAATCCCGGTCGGGACGAATTTGCGTGTTTTCGCGGGCCCCTCGCAACGCTATTGCCCAGCCGGGGTCTATGAATTTGTCGATCTCGACACAGAACCCAAATTTCAGATCAACGCGCAAAATTGCGTCCACTGCAAAACTTGCGATATTAAAGACCCATCGCAAAATATCACTTGGACCGTGCCCGAGGGGGCAGGTGGGCCTAATTACCCGAATATGTAGAGCAAGCTCTCGACATTTCTTTTAGAAACGTCTGCCGCTACACAGCGTAAGGGTGCCGAGTGGCGAAAACGCAATATACTTATTTGATTTTCCCGGCCAGCATCGGCAGTAATGCGAATGGCGTAAACACCGCCCCGAATAGGGCGCTGTAAAGACCTTTGATCCAGATAAACTGTCCCGGCGAAAGCTGTGTTGTACCGGTTAGCCAGAATAATGCCAACACAATCGGGGCGATCACGATACCGCCCCCCAATCCCATTATCACGCTGCGCAATATTGCATTTTGTGGTAATAAGGCCATTAGTTTAGGGAGTTTTGTCACTTCCGGCATGCCACCTTTTTGGATGCGTGCGCGCATAATCGGCGTCACAATTAAGGTGAGCAAAACGCCTATGAGGAATGCTGTCACCAGCACATCAATGGCAATGCCTCCTGGTCCGGAGAATGGCATGGTCGTGCTGCCACGTGTGATGAGCCAGCCAAACAGAACCCCCAGCAAACCATTGATGAATGCTGAAGCGATGATTTCAGTTGTTAAGAATTTACGCAAAGACATCGGCAGGGTTAAGCCGTCTTCGTTCGTGCTTCTTTAAAGCTCACCAGTTTGCGTTGGCCTTCATCCCAGAGGTGAAGATTGATCGACTTAAAGCTTTGCCAAAGTGTCAGCCGGTTGATCTTCGCCAGACTTGGGTGATCGCGCAAGACTTGCGGCAATCGATAAAACGGGATCCGGCTGTTGAGATGGTGGACGTGGTGAATGCCGATATTAGCGGTCAACCATTGCAATGGTTGCGGCAGGGCATAATAGGAACTGCCATAAAGCGCAGCTTCCTGCATGTCCCATCCCTCATCTTTGTCCCACAAGGTTTGCTCATATTGGTGTTGAACGTAAAACAACCAAATGCCAATCATCGCCGCCATTAGCACAATCGGCACATAGACCATCAAAAATACGCCAAGGCCGAGCTTCCAGATGATGCCAGCAATGACCAAGCCAATCGCGATATTTGTACCCATGGCGCTGGCCCAAAATTTCCAGCCAGATTTCATGAATTCAAGCGGGATCCGGTGTTGCAACACAAACAATACAATTGGGCCGATCAGAAATAAGGTAACTGGATGGCGAAACACCTGATAAGCGAAACGGCGACCCATTGGCATGGCATTATATTCAGCCACGGTCAGGGTATATACGTCGCCAATGCCGCGCTTTTGAAGATTGCCGGATGAGGCGTGGTGGATCGAGTGGGATCGGCGCCAGACATAATAGGGTGTCAGGGTGAAAACCCCGAGCAAGCGACCAACCCAGTCATTCAGCGCCTTGTCGCGGAAAAACGCGCCATGGCCACAATCATGCTGGATGGTGAACAGCCGGATCAAAAAGCCAGCCGCCGGGATGCAAATGGCGAGGGTGAGAAAATAACTGACAGACAGCGACCAGGCAGCCGCGGTCCATAACATCAGGAACGGGATGAGGGTTACCGCCAGCTCGAAAAAACTGCGGCGATGTTTTGGGCCCCGATATTGGGCCAGTACCATCATCCATTCTCTGGCTGACTTGGGGGCTGATTTCGGTTGTAAACTCGGTTCAGCCGAACCGGACTCGACATTTTTTGGCATGAAATTCATGAAGTTACCCTGAGGCTAAAAAAGATTGATCCCGCTCTCGCATATTCTAGTCACGTTTTGCGACAGTATTATGTATACATGCTTCGTTTCCACTGTGCATCTGTTTTGGTTGTTAAAAGGTTGAGAAAAATGGACGCACCCAAGGCCACCTCTAGGGCACCTCACGTGATTGTGTGGATCGATGCTGATGCCTGCCCGGTGAAGGAGGAGGTCTATAAGGTGATTTTCCGCCATAATGTGCCGGTAAAACTGGTCTCCAACAGCTATTTGCGGGTGCCAAGGCACCAATTAATCGAGATGATTGTGGTCAGTGACAGTTTTGACGCCGCTGATGATTGGATTGCTGAGCGGGCTGATTCTGGATCGGTGGTGGTCACGGCCGATATTCCTTTGGCTGATCGTTGCCTCAAGGCTGGCGCCGTGGTGCTAAAATCCACCGGCCAGCCCTTTACCACAGATATGATCGGCACGGCGCTGGCGACCCGGGCGATCATGGCGGATTTGCGCAGCGGCGGCGATCAGATCGGCGGGCCACCGCCTTTCAGCAAACAGGACCGCTCGCGGTTTTTGTCGGCTTTGGATGAGGCGATCGTTGGGCTCAAGCGGCAGATTGGTT
>JAZGEB010000239.1:0-2511 GCA_036478515.1 Parvularculaceae bacterium
GTTTTCAGCGGGGCGCTATCAACGACGATTTCGAGCATCACTTCCGGCTCGCCTGCTGGTCGACTTGAGACCAGAAAATATTTGCGCTCGCCCGAAAACATCACCGAGATGGCGTCAGCAATTTGCCTTGGCCAGGTACGTTGTTGCAAATCCAACATGCTCAATCGCGCATCATGAAGCATCGCCAAATCCGGCGCAGCGATCAATTCACTGCGGCCATTGCGCTCAATGGTCACGCCGAGAATTTCCGCCGAGGCAAACAGTCGCTTCGCTTTGTCAGCAATGCTGACGGTTTCCGGCGCCATTTCCAGGGACTCCGAGGCGATATAGGCCCGCTCAATGCGTTCTTGCAGCCAGCCGACGCGATGTTTGGAAACCGATGGAATGAACACCAAAGCTTCGGCGATCAGAACGAACAAGATAGTCAGTAAAAGGAGCTTCATCCGCAAGGAACGCAGCGAGAAGCGCGGCATTTTGCTGCCTGTGGTCCCACGCTCGGTCATACGTCACCCCAACTCTAATCGAATATTGACAAGGCCTTTATCAGCCCTTTTGTCCGGTCTGAAAAGAGCTTAGGTGTGTACCACGCCCCGGCGGCGCGCTTAGAGACCTCACCAAGGGTCGGATAAGGGGCGATCATTTTTGTAAATGCGCCGATTTTCATCCCATTGGCATAGGCCAAGGCCCAAGGGCCGATGAGGTCGCCCGCGTTTTTGCCGACAATTGAACAGCCCAAAATCTTCCCTTTTTTGTCGGTCACGACTTTGATCAAGCCATTAGTGGCGTGTTCGGCTTGCGCCCGGTCATTATGATCGAAGCCCCATTTAGCAATGGTCACGGGCAGACCTTTTTCAACCGCTTGCGCTTGCGTCAAACCGACATGAGCGAGTTCAGGGTCAGTGTATGTCACCCACGGGGCGAGATGTTCTTCATTCTTGGCCGGCGCCTTAAACAGCATTTTTTTGATGATAATGCCAGCATGATAACCCGCGACATGGGTGAATTGCCGCCCGCCGGTGACATCGCCAGCGGCATAAATGCGTTTATTGCTGGTCCGCAAAGCGCCATCGACTTTGATCCCGCGTTTGGAATAGTCGATACCAGCCGCTTCGAGATTGAGATCTGCGACATTGGGTCGCCGCCCGGTTGCGACCAGGATATGAGAGCCCTGAATGGTTTTTTCGCTGCCGTCTTGCTCGGCAATAACCTTGATCGCCCCTGCCTCACCAGCAACGGATTTCACCATCGCCCCTTCGAGTATGGTAATGCCTTCATCAATCAGCCGGGCCCGGACGATATCGACCAATTCCGGGTCATCCTTACCCATAATCGATAGACCTTCGATCACAGTGACATCCGCCCCGAGGCGACGATGGGCTTGCGCCATCTCGATGCCAATCGGGCCGCCGCCGATAACCACGAGATGGTCGACTAACTCACGGCGCTCCCAAATCGTTTCATTGGTGATGTAGGGAACGCTATCAAGTCCCGGAATGGGCGGCACAAAAGGGCTCGACCCGGTGGCGATGACAATAAACTTTGCTGAAACTGTCGTGTCCCCTGCTTCAACCGTCCGGGGACCGATGAATTTCGCTTTGTCGCGCAACACAGTGATGCCAAAACCTTCAAAGCGTGACTGGCTATCCATCGGCGCAATCGCGTCAATCACGCCATGAATATGCTCATGCACGGCCGCAAAATTGACCTGCGGCTCAACTGAAGCAACGCCATATTTATCAGCTTCGCGCATGATTTGCGCGGTTTTGCCCGCCGCCAATATGGCTTTGGACGGGATACAGCCGTAATTCAGGCAATCGCCGCCCATCTCGCCGGCTTCGATCAGCACAACTTTTTTGCCCAGTTGCGCTGCGCCAGCAGCGACAGACAAGCCGCCAGAGCCTGCGCCAATAATGCAGATATCCGTCTTAATCGTCTTGGTCATGAATGATTGTCCTTCGGACTTTTATAGTGTCGATTTTTGGGGCGATTTTTTTGCGACTTTTTTATAGATGATCGGGATCAAGGCCAGAACCGCAAGACCGATGATCGGCAGCAAGGTTGAGGGTTGCAATAACACACCGCCAAGATTGACATCTTCGCCCGCATCAAACGCCGCGCCAATGCCATTCCCGATCAGCACATAAACAAAACTGCCGGGGATAATGCCAAATAAAGTCCCGATTAACATATTGCGAAAGCTCACCCCGAGAACCCCGGCGACAATATTGATCGCCCAGAACGGAAATATTGGTACAATGCGGAGGAGGAACATGTAAGACAGCTCATCCTCGCGAAAGCCTTGCTCCATTTTTTTAACAAAGCCGCTGGCCTTTTGCCGCAACGTATCGCCAAGCGCGGTTTTAGCCACGGTGAATATAATCAGTGCCCCAATGGTTGCGGCGATAACAACACCAATTGTGCCTTTGATCGGGCCGAACAAAAAGCCGCCAAAAATCGTCAGAATTGAAGCCCCCGGAAACGAGATTGCCACCGCGCCAGCATAAACCAACA
>JAZGEB010000240.1:0-9441 GCA_036478515.1 Parvularculaceae bacterium
CGGTGCGGGAAATAAACAAAGTTACCCGGCGCCGTGATCCGCGATTGATCCGGGTCCAGCAACACGCCAAATATTTGATTGACGACAGTGGTGACTTCATTGGAATTAACGGTAAAGGATTGCCCACCTGAATCATAGGTCGCGGCGGCTTGGTTGCCAATGCGCTCACCTGCAACAGGAGGTGCCGCAACAACAACACCAGACACCAACAAACCAACGGCACTAGCCGTTAGGCCCCATCTTTTCGCCCTCATAACCATCACTCTACTCTACTTCCCCTGAAACCTGCTCAGTTTACTGATTTACTTATTGACACTAACTCGGTAGATCGCCGTGACTTGACTGCCCGGATCAATTGCTTTTTTGAGTCGCCATCGCACGGCGCCATATTCATTTGGCGCAACACGAACCCGTTGCACCGAGCCATCATCTCGCTTCACATCGCGGAAAGCTGGCAAGCTTACCCAACCCAGTTCTGCGACATCCGCTTCGAGAACGGCGCCCTGAGTTGTGCGGCTCTGATCATCAACAAACACCGTATTTGTCGGTACCTTGCCGTTGATGACAAATTCGCTGAGTGATTTTTGCGTCTCGTTTTTATAAGTCACCCGATACTCAATGACACCGCCAGGCGTCACTCTTTTGGCTGGGCTGAACTGTTCTTGTCCGCTAGCGCTACGCGAGACCAAATAAGCCTCCATCGTACCAACCACCTCGCCGGACGCAGCCACAGCTGATGTGCCTGCGAGCATGAAGCTCACAAATATCATTACCGCTAGTGCTGTGATTGAATTTTTCATATGGCCCTCACATGGATTTCAAAGAGAGCATAGGATAACAAGATTAAGGATGAATGTACTATTTCGTATAGGAACTATTAAAAAATCTCAACAAATACGATCTATACGAATTTGTTATAAAGGTTAATCGCGAAATTTTTCTTAACATTCAAGGTAAGATTACTTAACCGGTTGATAATTTTCGGAACGCCCATAAATTAACCATCGAAAATAGCCCAGTTGATTGCGCTAGAGGTCTCGCGTGGCGCGGCGCAATTAAGGTTTTTCAAAGTGCCCCTTGAGCAAAACAGGCCGGCAATGGTCGAGAGGATTAACCACTGTATCATGAAGGGCCCATTTTGAGAAAACCAGACTGGTTAATCACTAGTAAATTTTCAGGGCCCAAATCTGGCCATACCATTTCATCTTGGCACAGATGGATCATATTGGCTCACATACCGTAAGGGTTAATGGTAAGGCTGAAATTTTAGCTGAATTTTAGACGAATTTAATCGGATATGATCAGATATGAGGCGAAAATTAGTCGCCTCGATATCCGTCCATAACGAACAAATTATCTACTTATTTTGGCCCCGAGATAATCATTTTATAACCATTTTTCGGTAAGATTTTTGGAAATATTCATCCTTAAACGCCGATATGGCTTGAACTGGCACAGGTAACCGACATCGACCTCCTCCATCTGATCATCTTGGCGCTTATCCAGGGACTGACCGAATTCATTCCGGTGTCCTCGTCGGCTCATCTCATTTTGGCACCACTTTTCGTCGCGTCATGGCAAGATCAGGGACCATTGATTGATATCGCGGCGCATTTGGGCTCCCTTGGAGCGGTCATAATTTACTTTAGAAGAGACGTTAGAACACTTGTTTCGGGAGCGAAAGATTTTGTAACTGTCACCCAATCAAGGGACAGATCGGTGTTTTTGATGCTCTGCGCGGCGACAATTCCGATTATCGCCCTGGGCGGTATTTTGCTCGCTTTAGATTGGATCGATTTACTGCGAAATCCGCTGATTATCGGCAGCGCAAGCCTGTTATTTGGCGCATTGCTGTGGCATTCGGACCGCAACCCGGTAAACCAGCCAAATCTGGAGACACCTTACATGAGCGCCTGTTTTAGCTGGAAAAACGCCGTAATCATTGGCTTTGCGCAGGCACTAGCGATCATTCCCGGCACCAGCCGCTCCGGCATCACCATGACTGCCGCCAGATATCTTGGCATTAGCCGGCCTGAGGCGGCGCGCTTTTCGATGCTCTTGGCGATCCCGACTATCCTGATTTTCGGCGCTTTTGCGGGGCTCGATCTGTCATCAACCGACCATCCGGTACAATTGCGAGATGGCCTCATTGTTGGTCTTTTATCGCTCATCATCTGCTATGGGGTGATCCATTTTTTTATGCTGATGACCCGAAAAATGAGTTTTACGCCATTTGTCATCTACCGGATGTTGCTTGGTGTTTTTCTGATTGGCTGGGCCTTGATCACGCAATAGGTGGTTCGTTCGGTTCAGCGCGCTTATTTCTCGAACACCAAAAAACCCTCACCCTGAACTTGTTTCAGGGTCTCTCAAGATGACTTGCGGTGACCCAAGGGCTGCGAGCTGCCGTCGCAGCTCTCAAGGCAATGTTTATGTGAAGACCCAAGGCGTGCGACTGCGCGCCCGGGCACAAGCCCGCCTCGCCGGAGGGCCTTTGGCCCGTGAGGCAGATAAAGCGATCTTCTTGATATGTTATATAATATCAGTTATGCTGGGGGCAATCATCAGTATCACAAAGTATGACGTATAAGTGATGGAAATCCTCATGATTTTCATAATTTACTAGAATTTCTGCCTTATTGTACCGGTATCTAGAATGGGCAACAGAACAGATATTCACGTCCCTTTGCCGGATCAACGTGAAATCGCAAACTTAAAATCGGAAGGGCATCCTCATGCAAAATGAACCTGAAACGGAAGCAAATGAGACCACTTATATGGCTCACAACGAATCCCGCTTGGTTTATGTCCGCCCGGTGATTGCCAAAGATGTGATGGATGATCTGACCGAAGGCGATGACGGGTTAGATATGGATATCCCAGAAGAAGCTATTCTGTATGCGCTGCATTCAGCCGATGGCGCTCGCATCGCGTTGATGGGCGACCGTGAGCTTGCTTTTGCTGCGGCTCGGCAGCACGAGATGACGCCCGTGAGTGTGCATTAACAGCAATTTCGAGAGAAGTTATCGAACGTCTTTTACAGGCAGGTAGTGTGCTAAGCTGCGGCTATTTGCTCGTCCGCGGTCACGATCGCATACATCGCTTCGGATGAATTTGCGCCGCGCAAGGCTTCACAAACATCTTCATTGCGCAACGTCCGGGCAATGCGTGACAGAGATTTCAGATGCAACGCATTGGCTTGGGCTGGGGCCAGCAGCAAAAAGAACAGATCGACTTTTTTCCCATCAACCGCATCAAAATCGACCGGCTCGACGGACCGCGCGAGAATCCCAACCATTTGCTCAAGGCCAGCAAGCTTACCATGGGGGATCGCAATACCGCGGCCAATGCCGGTTGATCCGAGGCGCTCGCGTTCCATCAACGTATCGAGGATGTCGCGCGCCTCAAGCCCGGTAATCTCTGCTGCCCGCCGCGCAAGGCATGACAGTGTTTCACGCCCACAATGTACCGGCAAATCAGCGATAATATTGTCTGGGGTCAGTAAATTCTTCATGTCACTCATACGGGTCACTCTACTTGTCGTCGTTCTTTAATAGCGGTCCATTGAAAACATCATGCCAACTCGTGTGAGCTTGGCCTGACGCGTCATCTGCGCTTTTATCATAGATGGGTTACGAATAAATTTAATCAATTCTAACTTGCCGCCCGGTTCACCTGATCCGGTAAGTCAGGATCAGCCGCTTTTTTCTTGCTGGGCATCGATCCAGCCAATATTGCCGTCCGGGCGCTTGTAGACAACGCTCAAAGCGCCATGGGCGGCGTTCTTGAACACCATTACTGGCAAGTCCGCAAGGTCTAATTGTAAAACCGCATCGCTGACGGTCATATGCCTTAATTGGGTGGCTTGTTCGGCGATCACCACCGGCGCATCGCCTTCATCATCTTCTGCTGGTTTGACCACATAAGCGGCTGCCTGCTCCACCGGAAACGCTTTTTTGGCGTTGCTATGGTGGTTTTTGAGGCGGCGTTTATAGCGACGGACCCGCTTTTCGAGCTTTTCCATGGCTTCATCAAATGCGCCATAAGCATCTTGGGCTCGGCCTTCGGCGGCCAGAAACACGCCAGAGGCGAGATGGGCTGTGGCCTCACAATTCAAGTCAGGGCCTTCTTTGCGGAAAATCACATGGGCTTCTGCCGGTCGATCAAAATATTTATGCACACCAGATTCTATTCGACCTTGAACATGCGCCTGTAATGCTGCGCCTAAGTCTAGTCCTTGTCCGCTGATCTGCACATCCATGAGATATCCTTCCGGTTGATGTCGCCCTCACCCTCTATGTAGCGTGTGCCAAGCGGTTCCGAAAGGGGCAGTGCGCTAGATTGCGCGCTGTTTTAACCGCCGCCGCTGCACAGAAGAGGGAATATTCAGGGCTTCGCGATATTTGGCCACGGTCCGCCGGGCAATATCGACATTTTCCGCCCGCAGGTTGACCACGATCTTGTCGTCTGAGAGCACCGCGCGCGGGTCTTCCAAATCGATCATTTCCTTGATCCGGTCGCGCACTGACTCTGCTGAGTGATTAATACTACCTGTGGTCGCCGGTATGGCCGAGGTGAAGAAGTATTTCATCTCAAACAACCCGCGCGGGGTCGAGATATATTTGTTCGATGTCACCCGCGACACAGTCGATTCATGCATTTCGATCGCATCGGCCACGGTTTTCAAATTGAGCGGCCGCAAATGGCGCACCCCATGGACGAAAAACGCGTCTTGCTGGCGCACAATCTCAGACCCGACCTTCAAAATTGTCCGCGCCCGTTGGTCGAGGCTTTTGACCAGCCAATTGGCGTTGGACATTTGTTCGGACAGGTAAGATTTTTCTTCATCAAGTTTGCACGTCTTTGTGAGCTTGGCAAAATAACGCTGATTGGCCAGGACCGCAGGCAAGGTCTCTGTATTTAATTCAACCTTCCAACCGCCATCATCAGAGTTGCGCACATAGACATCCGGGATCGCCAATTGCACCGCTTCATGACCAAAGGCATGGCCCGGCTTTGGATTAAGCGATCTAATCTCAGCTACAATATCTTCGATATCCTCAACACTTAAACGTGTCGCTTTTTTCAATCCCGCAAGATCCGCCTTGGCGAGCAGGTCGAGATGGTCGAGAAATAAATCAATCGCTGGATCAAGCCGGTTTTTTTCTTTCAGCTGCAACCGCAAACATTCCTGCAACGAGCGGGCGCAAATCCCAACTGGATCAAAACTCTGCATGACCACAATAACTTCTTCAATTTCTGCCACATCACAGCCAAGACGCTGGGCGACATCAAGCTCATCAACCCGCAAATAACCCCCATCATCAACTTGGTCGATGAGATAAACCCCAATCAGGCGCTGCATATCAGAGGAAACGGAGAGCTGCAATTGCGCCGTCAAATGTTCATGCAAAGATATCTCTTTGGTCAGATTGGCGTTTGGATCATAATCACCATAATCATTGGATTTTCGGGTCGTGACACTCGCCCAGTCCGACTGGCCGCCTTCGGGCGCCTCGCTTTGAGTTTCTGTTTTGGTCGCACCCGGATCAATATTTTCGTAATCGGTATCAATCACAGCGGCCGGGTCGGCTTTCTCGCCGCCATCTTTTAAGGTCAATTCGCGCTCACTTTCGTGGCGCTGGTCGTCTTGTTGCTTGGGCTCTTGTTTTGCCCCCTCGCCGCGTTCTGGCAGGCTGGCGCGTTCATCAATTTCGAGAAACGGGTTTTCTTGCAACTGGCCTTCAACAAATTCTGCCAATTCTAAATTGGTCAGTTGCAACAGCTTAATCGCCTGCTGCAATTGCGGCGTCATCACCAGATGCTGGCCTTGTCTGATATCTAGTTTATGCGTAATCGCCACGGGTCTACTCCACGAACTGACCGGCCCCCCAAAGGCGGTATCTTCGTGTGCAGTCTACAACCTGAAAGTTTCACCAAGATAAACGCGGCGCACATCTTCATTGCTAATAATCTCATCAGGGGTGCCCTGATACAGCACCTCGCCTTGATGAATAATATAAGCGCGGTCAATGATTTCGAGGGTTTCGCGGACATTATGGTCGGTAATCAAGACGCCGATGCCGCGCTCTTTCAAATGCGACACGAGGTCGCGAATATCAGCAATCGCCAATGGATCAATCCCGGCAAAAGGCTCGTCCAGCAGCATAAAATCAGGATTAGTCCCCAGCGCCCGCGCAATTTCAAGCCGCCGGCGTTCTCCGCCAGACAGCGCCACCGCAGGGGAGGCGCGCAGTTTGGTGATATGAAATTCTTCGAGCAGCTCATCGATCCGCGCTTGGCACGCCGCTTTGTCCTTGATCACCAATTGGATCACCGCTTCAAGGTTCTGTTCCACGGTCATACCGCGAAAAATCGACTGTTCCTGAGGCAAATAGCCCAGCCCGAGACGGGCGCGCTGATACATCGGCAAGCCCGTGACATCAAAACCATCAATATGGATACTGCCGCTATCGGCGGGCACTAAGCCGGTCATCATGTAAAAACAGGTGGTCTTACCAGCGCCGTTCGGCCCCAACAAACCAACGACTTCACCGCGATGAACCTCAAGACTGACCCCATGGACCACATCTCGGCGTCGGTATGACTTGCGCAGCTCGGTCGCGACCAAGCCTTCCCCGACGGAGGAATTTGGCGCTGTTCGCGTGCTTTCTGGTTGGGCCGATCCGTCCATATGACCTCGAAAGTGAGCTAAGCTGGTTGAATTAATTGAAATTTTGCCAAAGTATGGCCAAGTCGGTCGAGCCGCAACAGAGGCCTAGCCCGGCTTGTTTTAAGACTTTTGCCCCTTGGGCTTGCCGGTGCGAAAAACACCGCGCACCCGAGAGGTGCCGTTTGAACTAAACACCATCTTGCCGGTGGTCATATTATACACCAACTTATCGCCGCTCATCACCTGCTCCCCCTGAACCACCAAGACATTGCCTTCAACGGTGACCACACCTTTGAGTAAATCAAACACGCCACGCTGGCCAGAAACCGCAATCGCGCCATCAGAAAAGCGTAGATTGCCGGTTGCTCGATAAGTATCGGCCTCGCCATCATTGATCCCGGTCGCGACTAATTTGTCAGTGGTCAAAATCGACTCATCCTGTTGCACCTGCACATGGCCGGTCCAAGTGACAAAATCTTCGCCCTCAACAGCCGCAAAATGTTCGCTCGCAATCGCAACATCAGACGTGGAATTTGGATCCAATTGGGCCACAGCCCCGGCTGGAAGCAGCAGCGCGCCGCCAATAATTGCACTGATCAGGCGTTTGGGAAGGGTCATTTTATCGATTGCCTCTTTTGGGTCTTGTCTTATGGGTCGATTACTGGACTTGTCTTAGCGAAGGCGCAAGGGGCTGACCATGGCCTTGAATACTTAAATGATGGTTATGTGCCTTTAGTTGCTGATGCGCTACGGCTCCTTTGTCCCAGCAGGGGCATCAGGTTTGCGATCAACTTGGCTTTCGACCACAATCCCGCTCTGTTTCGGTTTTAAAATCATTCTCGCATTGGTGAAGGTCACGACGCCTGTCTCATCGTCGATCATCATGCCATCGGCCTTGATCGTGCCGCGCTCACTGGTGCCATAGACATTGCTGGTCGCTTCCAAGGTCCGATCCTCGAGGCCGACAATCGCGCTATCGGTTTCCAGGGAATAGATTTGCCCGCCAAAGCCACGGGTGAATTTCACATTCTCGCTCAAATCAACCTGGGACTCATCCGGTCGCAACACGCCAATACTGGCGCTGGCGCTCAGTTCATTGTCGAGGCCTTCGGCCCGGATCGCCCGCGGGTTTTCCAGCGCAATTGTCTCCGGCTCGCCCGGATTATGTTGCGCTGTATCAGCAGAGACTTCAAAAAAATTGCCCTTGGCATCTTCGCCGGAAAACCGCGGCGCCGCCATGCGCATATCATCTTGATCATCGAGCTGGGCAAATTGGCGCTCAAAATCAGGATCAATCTCAGCTGGTTGGGCCAGCACAATATAGCCAAAAGCGACCCCAAGGGCGACCACCGGCAGCGCAATCCGCATCACCCGAATATGGCGCGAATGCTCGCGCACCGCTGTCCAAGGGCGCGGCGGTTGGCCAGTTTGGGGGTCATCAGGATGAGACATCATGGGCAAGTTCCCAGCGAACACTTTTTACGACTTTCCTCGGAAGGTGTTGAGGTAACGGATTATTACAAAATATTTCTCTACTCCTACACCCCCAGATAGGGGATCGGAAGAGGCAATGCGCCACTATAATCTGAAATCTGTGACTGGTTTGCGGCGCGCCGATCACATCTTCGCGAAGAGGGGGGAGGTGAGAGGAAAGTCATTCCTCCCCCGCTCGTGGGGGAGGTGGCGCCGAAGGCGTCGGAGGGGGCTCGTCGCGCCAAATGCATGGCATCTGCCTATGGAAACACTTACCCCCTCCGCTTCGCTTTCGCTCAGCACCTCCCCCATGAAAAATGGGGGAGGAAATCACTTCCAACAAAATAGACAGACCCCCGCATTACGAATGCGCGAAAATATCCGTTGCTTCCCAGCCGGCCAAATCCAGCGCCGCTCTGGTCGGCAGAAACTCAAAACAGGATTGCGCCAGCGCCATCCGGCCTTCGCGCTCGAGCATCTGCGTCAACCGGTCTCGCACGCTATGTAAATACAAAACATCAGAAGCCGCGTAAGTTTTTTGTGCTTCGCTCAAAGTTTCCGCCGCCCAATCCGATGATTGCTGCTGCTTGGACAATTCGACCCCAGCCAATTCGCGGCACACATCTTTGAGGCCATGGCGATCCGTATAGGTACGCACCAGCTTCGAGGCGATCTTGGTGCAAAACAACGGCGCGGTATCAACGCCAAGATAATGTTTGAACACGGCAATATCAAAACGACCAAAATGAAAAATCTTCTCGACCTTGGGATCAACCAAAATCGCTTTCAAATTTGGCGCTGAAAAATCCTTGCCATCAAATTGCACCAGATGCGCATCGCCCTGGCCATCCGATAGCTGAACCACACAAAGCCGGTCGCGCAACGGGTTCAGCCCCCTTGTCTCGCTGTCCACAGCGACGGACGCGCCAAAGGAAAGCCGCGCAGGAAGGTCATTATGATGCAGATGAATGGTCATGAATATCAGTCCCGATTTTGTTACCCGTAAAACAGCCGGTACCAGACAACGCCGCAAGAGGCAAACAACGCCGGTCTGTCATTGATCGCATCCGTATTTAGGCGCCTGCAAATTCCAACAAGATATTTTCACGCTCCGCCCCCTGAAGGGTAAATCCGAGTGTATGTAGGGGGCCGTGATTGGTCATCTGCAAGCCGTTCTGCTTTGCCAGTTGCTGATAAAAATCAGGGGACCGACGCAAGAATGGAAATTGTAACCATTCACTATCATCAACTTTGGTATTGATATTACCCCAGAACCTGCCGCCCTCGGTCAAACG
>JAZGEB010000241.1:0-4640 GCA_036478515.1 Parvularculaceae bacterium
CAGGACCGCTTGGCCAAGATTGAGGGAGGCGAAGTTGGGATTTACCGGAATAGTCATAATAGCTTGGGCTAATGCGACATCATCTGTTGTCAGCCCCGAGGCTTCGCCGCCAAACAAATAAGCGCAACTCTCACCTTGCTGGATGCGCGGCAAAATCGCCGCCGCGGCGCTGGCCGGATCATAAACCGGGAGCAATAGCTCGCGCGATCTGGCGGTTGCGGCGATTACATGAGTGCAATCCGCAACCGCCTCTTGCACCGTGTTAAACACCCGCGCGCCGTCGATCACCGCCGAGGCCCCAGCAGCCATTGCCCCTGCCCGGTCATTGGGCCAGCCATCGCGAGGTCGCACTAAACGCAAGCCAGTCACGCCAAAATTCAACATTGCGCGCGCGGCAGCGCCAATATTCTCACCCATCTGCGGATCGACCAGCACAATAATTGGCCCTGGCCCGGTGCCAATAGTGCGCCCCGGGCGGGCGGTTTTGCGATTTGTCTCGCGTGTCATTATTTTGTTCCTGTCTGGGCCATTGCGCAGGGTCTTGTTTTGCGCTCGGGGGGAGTGCTATAGCCCACTCTTACATGTCCATATACATACTCACACTCATCAGGGGTTAGAATTATCCATGGCTAAAATCAAAGTCAAAAATCCAGTTGTCGAACTCGACGGCGACGAAATGACCCGCATCATCTGGCAGATGATCAAAGAAAAACTCATCCACCCCTATCTGGATATCGACCTGCATTATTATGATCTCGGCATGGAAGAGCGTGACCGCACCGATGATCAGATCACCATTGATGCCGCCAATGCAATTAAACAGCACGGCGTCGGCGTTAAATGCGCGACCATCACCCCGGATGAAGCGCGGGTGGAGGAATTTGGTTTGAAAAAAATGTGGAAATCGCCAAACGGCACAATCCGCAACATATTAGGCGGTGTCGTCTTCCGGGAACCGATTATCATTTCCAATGTCCCGCGTTTGGTTCCTGGCTGGACCCAACCGATCATCATTGGCCGTCATGCTTTTGGCGATCAATATCGGGCCACTGACTTCCTCTTTCCCGGCAAAGGCAAGATCTCAATTAAATGGGAAGGCGAGACCGGCGAAATTCAAGAATATGACGTCTATGATGCGCCGGCAGCGGGCATCGCCATGGCAATGTATAATCTTGACGAGTCGATCCGTGACTTTGCCCGAGCGACTTTAAATTATGGTTTGCAGCGCAAATACCCAGTCTATCTGTCGACTAAAAATACCATCATGAAAAAATATGATGGTCGGTTTAAAGATTTATTTGCGGAAATCTATGAGACCGAATTTAAAGACAAATTCGAAAAAATCGGCACGAGCTATGAGCACCGCTTAATCGACGATATGGTCGCGGCTTGCATGAAATGGTCTGGCGGCTATGTTTGGGCCTGTAAAAATTATGATGGCGATGTCCAGTCTGATACTGTTGCCCAAGGCTTTGGCTCCCTCGGCTTAATGTCTTCTGTCTTGCTGACCCCGGATGGCAAAACGGCTGAAGCCGAAGCCGCCCACGGCACCGTTACCCGTCATTATCGCGCCCATCAGCGCGGCGAAGAAACATCGACCAATTCGATCGCCTCGATTTTTGCCTGGACCAGAGCCCTGCAACATCGAGCCAAACTCGATGACACGCCGGACGTCGCCGCATTCGCGAAAGCGTTGGAAGAAACAGTGATCAAAACTGTCGAGTCCGGTCAGATGACCAAAGACCTCGCCTTGCTAATCGGTGCCGACCAAGGCTGGTGCACAACGACCGGCTTCCTCGACAAGGTTGATGAGAATTTCCAAAAAGCGATGGCGTAGCCAGTAGGATAGAGTTTATCCCGCCAGCATAAGAAGCCAGATCCCGGGCTTGATTCGGGATCTGATAATAATATCCAACCTAGCCCGCCAGATGGTGCCGGATCGCCTCTATGGCTTTGTCCGCACCCGCCCCATCTGGACCGCCCGCTTGGGCCATATCAGCACGGCCACCGCCGCCTTTACCGCCAATTTCCGCAACGCCAATGCGCACCAAGTCGACCGCGCTATGCGTGGTAAACAAACCATCGGTTACACCGACCGTAATCGCAGCCTTGCCGTCATTGACCGCGAGAAACACAGCGATGCCTTGGCCCATTTTTTTCTTCGCCTCGTCAACCAGCCCGCGCAATTCTTTGGCCGGAATACCTTCGAGGACTTGGCCAACAAAATTGATCGCCCCAATTTTTTCAATGTCGCTAGCGCGCCCGGTTTTTTCAGTACTGCCGCCACCAAGAGCGAGTTTCTTGCGCATCTCAGTTAAATCGCGGTCAAGTTTTTTGCGCTCTTGCATCAGTGCAGCGCTTCGATTGAGCAATTCAATTGGCGTGGTTTTCAGGGCCTTAGCCGTATCCCGGACTAAATTTGCCTGATTGTGCAAATATAGTCGGGCAGCCTCCCCGGTCAGCGCTTCAATCCGGCGGATACCAGACCCAACTGCGCTTTCTGCTGTAATCACAAATAAACCAATGTCGCCAGTGCGCGTCACATGGGTGCCGCCGCATAGCTCGACCGAATAAGGCATATCATTGTCAAGTAAATCAACCCCCATGCTCAGGACACGGACTTCCTCTTCATATTTTTCGCCAAACAAAGCGATAGCGCCCGCCTCAACCGCGGCATCATAAGACATCAACCGTGTCGATACTTCGCGGTTCTGACGGATAATCGCATTGACGTCCTGTTCAAGTTGCGCAAGTTCTTCTGGCGTGACCCCAGCATTATGAGAAAAATCAAACCGAAACCGTTGCGCTTCGACCAAGGAGCCCTTTTGCGCGACATGGCCACCAAGCCGATTGCGCAAGGCCGCGTGGAGCAGATGCGTCGCCGAATGATTAGCTCTGGTTTGCGTCCGGCTTGCGTGATCGACGGTTAATAAGACCGTATCCCCGAGACGAAGCTCGCCTTTGGTAATCTTACCGATATGGCCGTGCAGCGCGCCGATGCGCTTTTTTGTATCTGTTATCTCGATCAGCGTCCCCGCTTCTGTCGCTGCGATGCCGCGATCCCCTGCTTGACCGCCGGACTCAGCATAAAACGGTGTTTGATTTGTGGTAAATTCAATTTTTTTACCCGCCTTCGCTGTCGTAAGGTTCTTGCCGTCTTGCACGATTGCGGTGACAATCGCTTCGGCTTGCTCGAAGGCATAGCCAATAAATTCTGTCGGCCCGGATTTTTCCCGCGCTTCAAACCAGATTTTATCAGACGCCGCATCGCCGGAACCGGACCAAGCGGCCCGCGCTGCAGCCTTTTGCGCCGCCATAGCTTTTTCAAACCCATCTGTGTCGACCTTAAATCCTTGGCGCCGCAACGCATCTTGGGTCAGATCAAGGGGAAAGCCATAAGTATCGTAGAGGTTAAAAGCAGTATCACCGGGCAAAGCATCGCCTGGTTTCATCTTTTTCGTTTTTTCGTCGAGCATATTTATGCCGCGGCTCAATAGGCTGCGAAATTTTTCCTCTTCCGATTGTAGCGTTTCTGTTATTAAACTCTGTGCTCTGATGAGTTCGGGAAAAGCGCCGCCCATCTCCGTTACCAGCGTTGGCACAAGGCGCGCCATTAACGGGTCCTTTGCCCCCAATGTGTGGGCGTAACGCATTGCCCGGCGCATGATCCGGCGCAAGACATATCCGCGACCCTCATTTGACGGGGTGACGCCATCAGCAATTAAAAACGAGCAGGAACGCAAATGGTCGGCAATGACCCGGTGGGATGCAACCGCGTCCCCTTCTTCTTTGACGCCAGTAAACTCAACCGACATCTCGATGATTTGGCGGAACAGGTCGATGTCATAATTATTATGGACATTTTGCAGGATGGTCGCCATCCGCTCCAGCCCCATGCCGGTATCAATCGATGGCTTGGGCAAATCAGTTTGTTCGCCCCCCTCATGGCGTTCATATTGCATGAAGACCAAGTTCCAAATCTCGATAAAACGGTCGCCAACCTCATCCGGTGATCCGGGCGGCCCGCCGGGAATAGCCTCGCCGTGATCATAGAATATTTCCGAACAGGGGCCGCAAGGCCCGGTGTCTCCCATCGACCAAAAATTATCATTTGTCGCAATACGGATGATTTTATCGTCCGGCAATCCGGCAATTTTTTTCCATAAATCATACGCTTGATCATCGGTGTGATAGACCGTGGCCAGCAGACGGGAGGGGTCGAGCCCATATTCTTTGGTGATCAACTCCCAGGCCGAGAGGATCGCTTCTTCTTTGAAATAATCGCCAAACGAAAAATTGCCAAGCATCTCGAAGAAAGTGTGATGGCGGGCGGTATAGCCGACATTATCGAGGTCATTATGTTTGCCGCCAGCGCGGACGCATTTTTGCGAGGATGTTGCTCGCGAATAATCTCTGGTTTCGATCCCAGTGAACACATTCTTGAACGGCACCATGCCAGCATTGACGAACATCAAGGTCGGATCATTTTGCGGCACCAACGGCGCAGAAGGGACGATTTGATGTCCTCGGGCTTGGTAAAAATCGAGGAATGTCGCGCGGATATCATTGACTGTTTTCATAAGCTCCCCTCTAGCGCACTTCTGCCGCCATGAGAACCGGTCCCCAAACAGAAACCGGCC
>JAZGEB010000242.1:0-6470 GCA_036478515.1 Parvularculaceae bacterium
GAGAAAATCGACCCGACAAAATCAGGAACGGACAAGCATGGCCGCCCCGCCCGGCGGACAACAAGGCAATCACGATGAAAAAGCATATCTCGATATTTTGGCTGTTTGGCCTACTCGCCCTGCTCGCCCCGGCAACAGCCAATGCCGCCGCATGGCTTGGTCACCTCAATGATGCGCCGCCGCCAAAAGGCACCCCGGCCGCGCCAGCGATTGGCGCGTGGCAATCGGTTGAAGTTCGCACCGGGCCGATGTTCCCCTCACAATCTTCTGGCCAAACCTCCACCCGTCCGCCAGCAAAACGCAAGCAAAAAGGGTCTGCGCCGATGCAAATCGGCCAGCTTAAATATCTCGGTGGCTTGATTATGACTTCGCCCCATGACTGGTTCGGTGGTTTTTCCGGCCTTACCATCTCCGACCAAGGCCAAGTGATTGCTATTTCCGACCGGGCAAAATGGCTCAAAGCCACCGCCCAATTTGACCAGAACGGCGCCATTTCAGGTCTTGTCGATGTCACTATGGCAAGCATGCAAAGCTCGCGCAAAAATGGTAAAGCGCTAACCGATGTTGCCGGCGATGCTGAAGCGATCACGCTGTCAGCCACGGGCAATCCGATTGTCACCTTTGAGCGCTACCACCGAATTGATGCGTATGCCTCCGATGAAGAGGGCAAATACATCTACAAGCAACGACTATTTCATAATCGTCTTGCCGCGGATTTGCCGAGCAATCGTGGGCTTGAATCAGTTGCTAAATTAGCCGATGGCCGGTTGATGACCCTGTCGGAAGACGGTCCCAAAGGCTCGGCTAAACAAGGGCTGGTCCCGGGGTGGTTTTCGCCGTCGGTCGATTGGCCCGATAGCGACAACACTTCTTATGATGATTGGCGGCCGTTTTCATATCGTCCGACGCCGGACTTTATGGTCACTGATATCGCCCAAGACCCCGGCCCGTCTGGCGACGTCTATTTGCTGGAACGCGCTTTCAGCCAGACCAAAGGAGTGCGCATCAAAGTTAAAAAAATATCCGGTGTCGATTTACAACCCGGTATCACCATACCAGCAACCGAAATTGCCCATCTGACCATGCTCCACGGCATGGATAATATGGAAGGTCTGGCTTTGCGCCGCACCTCTGACAATCGCCTGATCGCTTATCTGATTTCGGATGATAATTTTTCGATCCGACAACGCAATATCCTAATGAGTTTTGAAATCCTCCCCGCTAACTGACGCCGGTTCGCTCTTCCCCAAATACAATGAAACGCTATGCAAGACCGCTTCGCCGCTTTTCAACACAGCTCTTACAAACGCTATTTCGGCGCTCGGTTTAGCACCGCCTTCGCCACCCAGATTGTCTCGGTCGCGGTTGGGTGGCAGATTTATGACCAAACCCAAAACGCCGCGCTGCTAGGCTGGATTGGCTTGGTCCAGTTTCTACCCGCCTTGTTACTAGTCGTGGTCACTGGTTTGGCATCTGATAAATTAGGCCGCCGCTTTGTCATGGGCGCGTCAATACTTGTTGAGATGCTCTGTGCTGGGATGATATTATTCCTGGCCATAACCGGTCAGTTCCGCCCGGTGGTGGTGCTTGCGATACTGACCTTGTTTGGCATCGCCCGCGCGTTTCATGCCCCTGCTTCTTCGTCGTTGGTGGTCAATGTCGTGCCGGAAAAAGACTTCGCTAACGCCATTGGTTGGAGCGCTTCATCTTGGCAATTGGCCTCAATTGTCGGGCCGGTTGCCGGTGGATTACTCTATGGCATCTCTGGCCCGGTCGCTTATGCCACCGCTGCGGTGATTTTTGCCCTTGCGGCATGGTTGATTTTTTCAATCCCGAAGCCAGCGCAAAAAATCGATAACGCAGCAACCTCGCTGCAAACATTGATGGGCGGTTTTAGCTATATCTGGAAACAGAAAATTGTCCTCGGCGCGATATCACTCGATCTGTTTGCAGTGCTGCTTGGCGGCGCCGTGGCATTGTTGCCGATTTATGCCCGCGATATTTTAGAGCTTGGCCCAACCGGACTAGGTTTGCTTCGCGCGGCTCCTGGCATCGGCGCGGTCATTACCATTGCGGTGGTCACCGCATTTCCCATTCGCAATCATGCCGGGATAATATTATTCGTGAGCGTTGCTTTATTCGGTCTTACAACAGCTGTGTTCGGTGTGTCTAAAATCGCTTGGCTGTCAATTTTCATGCTGATACTGGTCGGCGGGTTTGATATGATCTCGGTCTATATCCGCGAAATTCTGTTGCAACTCTGGACCCCAGATCATGTTCGCGGCCGGGTCAATGCGGTCAACTCAATCTTTTTAGGCGCGTCAAATGAGCTCGGCGAATTTCGCGCCGGCTTCATGGCATCCGTCTATGGCGCGGTGTTTACGGTCGCGGCAGGCGGTGTTGCCGCGATCGGGGTTGCGGCGATCTGGGCCAAAGCTTTCCCTTCTTTGCGCCGGGCAAGCCACCTTGAACACCCTGATCATTCGCCTTGACAATAATTAGATGATTAGCTAATTGTCTATTTATGAACACAGTTTTCAAAGCCCTATCAGACCCAACCCGTCGCCGGGTGCTCGAATTGCTCCGGGATAAACCGATGGGCGCGGGCGAGCTCGCCGCCGAGTTTCAAGTTTCCAAGCCCACCATGTCAGCCCATTTTGCGGTCTTGCGCGAAGCTGATCTGGTCGCGTCTGAAAAACAAGGCAAATCCGTCGTCTATCAAATAAAAATGTCGGTTTTAGAAGACGCCCTTTTGAGCTTTACGCAAATATTTGGCATGGAGTTGAAAAACACAACGACAAAAAAGACCAAGGCTGAGAGGGCGAAAGGATGAGCGTTTCTTCTTATCCGGTCAAACAAGCGGCCTTTTGTGTCGTCGCCCTTGGCGCTGCTAACTGGTTTTACAGCCCGCAAAAAGCTGCTGCTTGGGCGCTGGTCATTGGCGTTGGTATCGGCATTCTGGTGTTGCCACGCCTGCTGCCCGCCTGCCGGAAAAATATTGGACCACAGAACAAAACCATCGCGAGGGCGCAATTTCTTGCTTTTTTGATCCTCGGTGCATCCTTAGCGCTCAGCCTGTTTCAAAATTTTGGCGCAATAGATGCCAGTATTTACAAACGCAGCTTTGGCGTGATCATGGGGTTCGTCCTCATCATCACCGGTAATCACTTACCCAAGACAGTGCGCTCTTTGACGGCCCCCAGATGCGACCCCACCCGCTTAATGGCGGCAGAACTTTTTGCCGGGCGGGTTTTCGTCCTTGCCGGGATCATCTATGTCGCAGTGTGGATTTTCGGGCCGCTTGACCAAATCAATCTGATGTCATCCCTGGTCGGCCTTACAGCCTTCATGCTTGTTTTCATCCGTTGGCTCACCTCGCGTTTCACCAACACCCCCTCAAGATAATAATAGATAAAAAGGCACCAAATTCATGGAAGAAGAAACCCCTAGATCTCGTCAAACTGTATTTGTTTTACTCCACGCCCTATTTTGGGCCTTCGCGATGATCGCCGTCGGCGCTTTGTGGGGGGATCGGCCCGGCGGTAACGATATCGTGCCATGGATGGCGTTTGCTTACATTATTATTAGTGGCTTTTTCTTTGCCGGTTCCAGAAAGCGACGCTGCGATTAAAATTTGCGATAGCGGTGTGGGCGGAATAGTTGGTAGCAAGACAGAATTCCTCCCCCATGAAGAATGGGGGAGGAATTTCTCTCGAAGACGAGGCCCGCGATGAAAAGGTCGCTAAAGCCCGCCTAAGCCAATAAACGGTTTAATTGTTCTACGGAGCAAATGATACGGTACCAAAAACGCGATGATGCACACCGTTTTGACGATCACATCTGTGACCATCCAGTTCAACCATGGCACTGGGTAGCCGCCATAGGTTGCGGGGAAAAATATCAGGGTCTGGGCAACCTGGCCGATCAACCCGCCATAGAGCGGCGCGCGCCACCATTTGCTGCCTCTGGTCAGATCATACATTTGCACAGCAACAATCTGGGCCACCATCCAGCTGATCGAAAACGCCAAAACATATCGCCCGCTGGGTAAGTCGCTAGCGCTTAGTTGTGGTGCTAACCATAATAACACAATCGTGCCAAGAATAATCATCAACAACCACGACATGCCAATCGCTCTGGTCGCCACCACTGCGCCATAACGGCGCGTCACCAGCAACAGCACCAGCAGGCTCAGCATCATATACATGGAGCCTTGGCTGATCCAATTGCCCGGCGCAAGATTGCGCATCTGATCAAATGGTCCATCAAAACCTCGAAACGAGACATCCATGGTTAAGGCGGCAAGAAACATCACCGGCAGAACAAAGAGGCTCGAGCGAAGAATGGTGAACAGCTCGCGCAATGTCCGCACTGATTCGCGGCGAAACCGCGCGATTAAGGTTTCATCATGGACCCGGTAGGTCTCAGAAATGAGAATATCCCGTTGCGGGGATTCAGCCTCAATGATCGTCGGCTCTGGGTTTTTCGGCGTTTCGGACATGACAGCAGCTTACCTTCAAACCGCCATTTGGTAAAAGCCAAGATAAAAAAGACTTAAGCAGAAGCTTTCTGGATGTCTTTTTTCAACTTTAGCGCAGACGACGATAGCTCGGCGTCCTTGGCTTTGGCCATAAAGCCATCAAGACCACCGCGATGGTCTACTGTACGCAAGGCTTGTGCCGAAATCCGGAACTTGAAGCTGCGTTTGAGCGCATCACTTTGCAGGGTGACATTGCACAGATTTGGCAAAAAACGACGCTTGGTGCGGTTCTTCGCGTGAGAGACATTATTCCCGGTTTGCGGCCGTTTACCTGTAAATTCGCATACCCGTGACATGGCGGTGCCTCTTTTATAAATTTAACTTCGAAATAGAAGGCGGAGCTATAAGCGAGACACTCTATAGGGTCAAGCAAAATGGCCGCAAAAAACCCCCGGAACCCGGCGAACTTAGGCGGTTTTTTGAAAAATTTCGCGATTATCAGGAGAGCCGCCAAAATTCAGGTGAATTTCGCTAATGAAAATCCTGAAACCCCATGATATTACCCCTTGAAAAGCAAGTTGCGTCAGATAAGGGAAGTAGCGCCGATGCATCCCCTTTCCAGAACCGTCACCAGCAGCCAAACCGGCTGTCATGACAATCTGACAAAAATCGTCACCAAGCATCTGGCCCACCCCTTCCGTCGCCCGGCTTCAAGCCATTCCTTGGCCGCCTTTGAGCAGTTATCCAGCAAGCGTCCAGCTGGAATGCCGCTCATGTTTGATAGTGGCTGCGGCACCGGCGATAGCACCAGAAGACTTGCGCAGAAATTTCCCAACCATTTCGTCATCGGTGTTGACCGCTCTGTTGCGCGGCTCGGGCGCCAAGGCACCATGGTTGAGCCGGACAATATGATGCTGATCCGTGCGGACCTCATCGACCTGTACGGGCTCATGGCCCAAGCGGGTTGGCAGTTAGACCGGCACTTTTTATTCTATCCCAACCCTTCCCCCAAGCCCGCCCATCTCAAACGTCGCTGGCATGGCAGCCCGATTTGGCCAGCCATACTAAGCTTAGGCGGCCAGATAGAGCTGCGAACAAATTGGCACATCTATGCCAGCGAATTTGCCGCCGCGTTGGAAATTGCCGGACACCAAGCAACATTATTGCCGCTTACCAATGCGACAGATTTTGTCTCACCATTTGAGAAAAAATATAAGCAAAGCGGCCATCGCCTTTGGCAAGTGACGGCCGCACTGACCAACTGACAAGACTATCTTTTAAAATGATTTAGCCCACACCACATCGGTGACTTCAGCCAACCGCGCCAGCCGGACTAATTCTGCGTCAAGCTTGACCCACCTAGAGGGCGTCCATTGCACTTTTGGTTCCGGCCAAAAATTCTGCACCAGCAACTGACCTGCTTTTCGATCCGCTTTCAAATCTACCCGGCCAACAAAACGATCACCTTCAAGCAGGGGAAAGACGTAATAGCCCCAGCGGCGCTTAGCGGCGGGGACAAAAATCTCGATCCGATACTCCATGCCAAATAATCGCATCAGACGTTTGCGATCCCGAATGACAGGATCAAACGGATTTAATATCCGCAAACGCGAGGTCGGTGCGGGCACAATGGCGCAGCGTTGCTCAATATCAGCTGGTGCGAAAGCCTTGGTCCACTCCCCGTCCGCGCCTTCAACCTCAACCGGCACGAAACCGCGTTCGCGCTCGCGCCACAGCTTTACCTCGGATATACTCACCGCTTCCCAAAACCGCGCGACATCCCCCTCACTGGCAAATCCCAACCGGTCAAGCGCCTGATGGCACAGATAATTAATCTGTTCACGGTCCGAACGGTCATCATCGCGCAAATGAGCCGGGATCACATGCTCACTCAAATCATAAAACTTGCTAAAATTTTTCCGATGTGAGGTCGCTAACTCCCCCACATGCCACATATAATCAAGCGCCAATTTATGGGGTGGCCGCGCCC